>JALSJA010000087.1 GCA_026989615.1 Parvularculaceae bacterium
GATATAGTCATAGGCCTCACGCCCTTCGGCGCGATAGAGCATGTCCTGAAAAAACTGGCTGGCCGCCTCATGGGCCTCTATCAGCCCCTTGGCTTTTTCCGCGCGCGCATGGGTTTCAGCGCCGTCTTTGGGAATTTCCATTCCCGCTTCTTCGGCAAGCTGCGAAACCGCCTCCACAAAGGACAGCTTTCGCACATCCATCAAAAAACCGATTATGTCCCCGGATTTGCCGGACGAGAAATCAAAATAGCGGGCCTTCTGGTCATTGACGAAAAAGCTCGGGGTTTTCTCCGAGGTGAAGGGCGACAGGCCGCGCCATTCCCGGCCCTCTTTTTTCAGCTTCACATGGCGGCCAATGACATCCGACGCCCGCAAGCGGGCGCGCAATTCATCAAGAAAATCAGGGGTGAAGCGTGGCATGGATCAGTTATATAGCACTTCCCGAAAAGTAGGAACCGGTTTTCGGGTAAAGAAGCGCGACCCCTTACCGACCCCTCATCACCCGCCCAAAATGGCTTTGACGAATTTGCTGGCTTTGGAAAAATCCATGGCTCCGGCATATTTTTCTTTCAACGCCGCCATGGTCTTGCCCATGTCTTTCAGGCCCGTTGCCTTGATCTCCTCGATCAATTCCTTGACCGCCGCCTCAATCTCCTCTTCCGGCATTTGCTGGGGCAGAAATTCGCGGATGATTTCAATCTCGCCCAATTCCTGCTTGGCCAGTTCCGGGCGATCATTATCCGCATACATTTTTGCGCTTTCCTCGCGCTGCTTGACCATTTTGACCAGCACCGAAAGCACCTCATCGTCACTAAGCCCCGAACAGCGATCATGGGAGCGCGCGGCAATGTCACGATCCTTAATCGCGGCATGCATCAGGCGCAATGTAGCGATGCGCAATTTGTCATCGCGGGCCTTCATGGCCTCCTTCAAAGCAGCACTTATTTTGTCTGCAAGCATGGGTCCACTCCTTTGAACGGGCAGGCTTTCCTGCCGATAGAGTATTGGCCGCCCGGACAGCGGGGGCAAGTAAATTTAATATGTTGTTTTTGTTGAGTTTTATTAGAGTCCGTCTTTTCTTGACCCTGTTCACGCTATCGCATAGCTTCCCGTCAATTTGCTTGGAGGCGTTTGATTCTTAACACAGCCCCCACCAGTTACGCCACCGATAAGAGAAAGACAGATAAGCCCTTATGCGCCTTAGTCAAGACAAAAGCCCCAATCTTCATACGGCCCTGCTGGTGCTGGCCGATGGCACTGTTTTTGAAGGCACCGGTTTTGGCGCCACCGGACAGGCCTTAGGCGAGGTTTGCTTTAATACCGCCATGAGCGGCTATCAGGAGATTCTCACCGATCCGTCCTATGCGGGGCAATTGGTGACCTTCACCTTTCCCCATATCGGCATTGTCGGGGTCAATGAAGAAGATATTGAAAATGCCTCCGCTGCCGCCGGCACCGCCGCACGCGGGGCGATTATTCGCGCGCCCTTGACCGCCCCGTCCAATTACCGCTCCAAGCTCGATATTTCAGCCTGGATGAAACGGCGCGGCATTGTCGGCATTTCCGGCATTGATACCCGCGCCCTCACCGCACTCATTCGCGAAAGCGGCATGCCCCATGGCATTATCGCCCATAACCCGAAAGGCGTGTTTGACCGCAAGGCGCTGCAGTCCAAAGCCGCCGCATGGCAGGGATTAAGTGGCATGGACCTGGTGCCACAGGTAACGCCCCCCAAAGCCTACACCCATGATGAAACTGACTGGCGTTGGGGCCATGGCTTTGGCCAAAGCGACGGCAAAGGCCCCCATGTGGTGGTGATTGACTATGGGGTGAAGAAAAATATTTTGCGCCGCCTCGCCAGTGAAGGCTTTCGGGTTAGCGTTGTTCCCGGCAGCACCGGTTTTGATGCCATCAAAGCCATGAAACCGGACGGGGTTGTTTTATCCAATGGACCGGGCGATCCGGCCGCCACCGGAAAATATGCGGTACCGGTTATTCAGCATTTATTATCAGCGAAAATACCGGTCTTTGGCATTTGCCTCGGCCATCAATTACTGGCGATTGCCGCCGGCGCCAAAACCGTGAAAATGCCCCAGGGCCATCACGGGGCCAACCATCCGGTCAAGGATTTGAAAACCGGCAAGGTCGAGATTGTTTCCATGAATCACGGCTTCACCGTTGACGAAGCAAGCCTGCCGGACGGGGTGCGGGCCACCCATCGCTCGCTGTTCGATGGCAGCAATTCCGGCATAGAATTGAAAAATGCCCCGGCCTTTTCCGTGCAACACCATCCGGAAGCATCGCCGGGACCGCAAGACAGTTTTTATATTTTCCGGCGCTTTTATGAGATGGTTCAAAGATAGAGCACTTCTGCGAAAAGTGGGAACCGGTTTTCAGATAAGAAGTGCTCTATCTTGACTTTTCTGGTTTTATCATGATATATCATGATGATAGAAAAGAGGCCCTTTATGAGCGTTGCGCGCGAGAAATTCTCTACCCAGATGGATAAGAAGCTGCTGGCTGCGCTAAAAGCAAAAGCCAGATCACAAGGACGGCATATTCAATCTGTTCTGGAAGAAGCGGTGGAAAATTATATCGCCCAAGGCGATGGCGCAAAAATGCGCCCTGCCGTCGAGAAAGCCTATGCGCAAAGCCTTAAGCGCTTTGACGGGCTTTACAAAAAACTGGCCCAATGAGCCGCCTCTGGCTTTTGCCCGAAGATGTGCTGGCAATCCATTTTGATCAGGTCGAGCGCTATGGCGGCGCGCCCGAAATTCGCGATATGGGCCAGCTTCAGGCCGCTTTGTTCAGACCACAAACCGGATATTACAAAGACCTGATTGAAGAAGCCGCCGCTTTGTGGGAAAGCCTGTCACAAAATCACCCCTTTATGGATGGCAATAAACGCACAGCCTTCGCGGCGGTTTTTGTTTTTCTTCAAATCAATGGATTGGACATTACCGCCACCGCCCCTGCCACATGGAAATTTCTAAGCAGGCTTTATGATCACGGTGATATGGATTTTCAGCAATTGGAAAAATGGCTGCGCAAGAACACGGCGCCAATAAAGGATTAAAATGACCAAACCCCTCCTGCATTTGTTTCCGGGCTTTGATGGCTCCAGTCGATTTTTTAGCTGGCTGGAGGAGGCACTGGCACCGGATATCGCCACACGCAGCCATATCATTCCGCGCACCGGTCCACAGGATTATGATTTTTTGGTCAACCATTTTGCCGATGAGATTGATGCGCCCTGTTATTTGCTGGGAGAATCTTTTTCCGGGCCTTTGGCGATATTGCTGGCCGAGGCTTTTCCGGAAAAAGTACGCGGCCTTGTTCTGTCTACGACTTTTGCCAAAACCCCCTTCCCGCCCATCATGCGCGATATGATGGCGTTTGGATCGGCATGGCGCAATCACATGCCGTTTCAAAAGGAATTTTCCAAACTGTTTATCCTGCAGGGAGCAGACAACCCAAGCGCCGAAGAAGTCGAAGAAGTGATGGGCTTATTATCACCGGAAATTGTGCAGGCCCGCACCAAAGCTTGTGTTCATGTGGATGTCAGTGATCGGTTTGCTGCTCTTTCTCAACCCAACCTCATCATCACGGCCAAACATGACCGGGTGATTGGCACGGGCGATTATTTCCCCCGCAAACCTGCCAACAGCAAAACCGTGGAATTTGATTGCGCGCACCTATTGCTGCAGGCCATGCCAAAACAAGCCGCAAGCACCATAACAAAATTTATCCGCGCTGTTGAGGACAAAACCGCCTAAAGGCTAGCTCTGCTCCCTGAAGGTCACCATACCAAGGGGTAAAATGCCGCCAAACAGTTTCAGTCCTGCGGCCCCCAGACCACCGACCACTATCGTAAAGGCTGCCCCGCCCCCTAATATGGTAGACAGACTTCTCCACGCCTCCATCGTGTTTCCAGCCTCACCGTCATAGATCACAACCACGCCAGGCGCCATGAACGCCACCGCGCCCACAAGCGCAATAAATAAAAGCCACAGGCAAATCTGGCTCCAAACAATAATCTTGAACAGACTACCAAAAGTTATGTTTTTTACAGGCATAATAGCTTCCTCTTTTTAAACACCAAATACAGACCCGAGGGTAATTTACTCAATTTCTGCATTTAGCGCAAATCTCGGTGGCCGGATCAATTTCAAGGCGTTTTTCCGGGATTTCTTCGCCACATTCGTCGCAAAGGCCAAAATCGCCGGATTCCGCCCGATGCAAGGCCCGTTTCAG
>JALSJA010000088.1 GCA_026989615.1 Parvularculaceae bacterium
AAAGGCAGGAAGCCGCATGTGGGCAGGCGGATGACAGGTCGGACATTTTTACGGTCCCATCGTTTTCAAATGCATTGGCTCACAATCGGGTAATGGCTTTTTCGGGTCAGGCCTTTTCGGGTCAGGGTTGAGCACATCAACCACAAGTCGGGCAGCAGGTTGGCAAATGCAGGTTAAAGAAAAAATACGGACGGGATTATCGGCGCGCTTTATTGGCGCCCATACCAATCGTATTGACGCCAAAGGCCGCGTCTCTGTGCCCGCAGAATTTCGCAAGCTGTTGATCGCCGATGGGGCGATGATTTGCTATCCGGCCTTTACCGGTCCGGTGCTGGATTGTGGCAGTGAAGACCTGCTCGACACATTGATGGGCATGATTGCCAATCTTGATTTCTTTGATGAGCGCCGCGAGGCTTTTGAATTATCCATCATGTCTGAATCCCGTCGCCTGACGATTGACGGCGATGGCCGGATTTTATTACCGCTGGAAATGCGCGAGCATGCCGGGCTGACCGACAAGGCCTGCTTTGTCGGTATTGGCGAGCGCTTCCAGATCTGGCAGCCCGAAGCCCATAAGAAAAAACTTGTTGAAGCGCGCAAAACCGCTCTTGAAAATCGCGAAGTTTTGAGGGCGCGCGCGCTGCCCAGCACATCACAAAAAAATACGGACCAAATCCGGCCTATCCAGGGAGAGACAGACTTTGAGTGAGCAGGGGCATATTCCGGTTATGGGTGATGCGGCAGTGGCCGCGCTTTGTCCTCGCGATAATGGCATCTATGTGGATGGCACTTTCGGAGCCGGGGGCTATACGCGCAAAATTCTCGACGCTGCAGACTGTCATGTCATTGGTTTTGATCGAGACCCCACGGCAATTGCCCGCACGCAGGGCTGGGCGAAAAATTATGGCGATCGGTTGACATTGATCGAGCGCCCCTTTGGTGAAATGGCCGAGGCTCTTGCGGAAATAGGTGTGACGGCGATTGACGGGCTGGTGCTCGATCTTGGTGTTTCTTCCATGCAATTGGATGAGGGCGAGCGGGGGTTTTCTTTCATGAAGCCGGGCCCTTTGAATATGCGCATGGATGGCGATGAAGAGGGTCTGACGGCAAAGCGTGTGGTTGCCGAGGCCAGTGAGGCGCAACTTGCCGATATTATTCATTTCTATGGTGAGGACAGAAAAGCCCGCTCCATTGCCCGTCATATCGTTCGCGCCCGTAGTGAAAAGGATATTACCACCACTGAAGAATTGGCTGGCATCATTGTCAAAGCCGCTGGCCCTGTGCGTCCGGACCGTATTCATCCGGCGACCCGCAGCTTTCAGGCCTTGCGCATTTTCGTCAATGACGAGCTTGGGCAATTGGTTGAGGCTTTGCTCGGGGCAGAAAAAGTTTTGCGCCAGCATGGGCGGCTTGTGGTGGTCACATTCCATTCCCTTGAGGACCGCATCGTCAAGCGGTTCCTGAAGCAACGCTCCGGGGATATTGCCAATCCGTCGCGCCATTTACCGCAAAGGGGTGATGGTCCGGCACCATCATTCCGGCTTGTCAGCAAAAAAGCTTTTTTACCCAGCGATCGGGAGATTGCCGAAAATCCCCGTGCGCGCTCGGCCAAAATGCGCGTTGCCTCACGCACAGGCGCGCCAGCGCCCCCAATACCCACAGATTTCAACCAATGGCTAGGAATGCCCCAAACGTCAAATCTTTAAAGTTTCGTTTAGTAGGAGGAACAACCATGATCCGGATTTCAACCATCTTTTTCTGTCTGTTATTGGCGGCCGCTGCGGTTGGCCGTTATCGGGCTGAAGCCAGTGTGCGGGCGGAACGCGCCGAAATTGATCAGATCGAACAAGGGATCAGGCAGGAAGAGGCGCGTATTTCCAAATTGCAATTGGAAGTGGAAGTGCTGGAATCCCCAAAGCGTCTCGCGCAATTAGGGGCGGCCAATAAAAATCTTCAGCCTATTCAGCCCTATCAGGTGTTAACGGCTCAAGAATTTGCGGCCCTGATGGGCGATGAGGCGTTGCAGGATCAGCCTGCCAATGAAAGCTTTATCGTTGACGCTATTGCCATGTCTGATCTTGGTGCCGTTCAACGCTGAGGTTCATGGAAGAAAGAAAGCGCAAACCCATGCTGTCGCGGCTAAAGAAAAGAACAGAAAAGCCCGTCCGGGTCGACATCATACATGATGGGTCGCCGGTGGTGAGTGGTCGCGGCACGCATCTGCCAATCGTGGCGGTGGAAAGCGCCAGCCAGCGCAATGTGCGCCTGATGCATGGGCGGATCATTGCGATGGCCTTTGTTTTTGTAATAGTTTTCGGGGTCTTGATTATAAGGCTGGCAGAAATCACTTTAAGCGGACCGGCGCCGGAACCGGCTGTTCGGGTGATTGCTTTTGATGCTCCGAAAGAAAATAGCGGACCGCGTGCCGAGCTTGCTGATCGCAATGGCAATCGTCTGGCCATGAATGCGCCAACGATTGGTCTTGCGGTAGAAACGCGCAATGTCTGGAGCGCCAAAGAAACGGCCGAGGGAATTGCCTCGGTGTTGAAGGGAGTTGATGCGGCGCGGTTGCAGAAAAAAATCGAAACCCGGTCCTATGTTTTTTTACGCAATGAGATTTCTGATTTTGAACGGGAAAAACTGGTGCAATTAGGTCTGCCCGGTGTGCAATTTGTTGCCGGCACCAAGCGGGTCTATCCGCAAGGGGATCTGGCAGCGCATCTGGTGGGGCAGTATATTGCCGGCAAAGGCGGGGTGATGGGGCTTGAGGGGGCGATTGACCGCCTTGAGCTTTCTGGAATGGTTGTCAGCTCGATAGATATTTCCGCGCAACAAATTCTTGAAGAAGAGCTGGCAAGCGCCATGGCGCTCTATCAGGCAAAAGCTGCCTGGGGGGTTATCATGGATGTGCGCAATGGGGAAATTATAGCCCTTGCCAGCCTGCCGGATTTTAACCCCAACGCGCCGGGAAATTCTCCTGCGGATCATCGTCGCAATCGGGTGATGTATGATCGCTATGAGCTTGGTTCTGCGTTCAAGCCTTTGACCGCAGCGGCGGCGCTGGAAGAGGGCATTGCCGATTTTGACAGCATTTATGATGTCAGTAAAAAATTGAGAATTGGTGGCCGGACAATTTCTGACTTTACGCCGAAGGGGCCGGCTTTAAGCTTTATGGAAGTGCTGCAATATTCTTCCAATATTGGTGCTGCGCAAATGGCCCTCAGCATGGGAGCCGAGCGCCAGCAGGATTATTTGCGCCGTCTTGGTTTGCTTGATGTGCTGGAAACAGAATTGCCGGAGCGCCGTCCCAGTGCTTATCCGGAGCGGTGGGGGCGGGTGGAAACGGCAACCATTGCCTATGGTCACGGCATTGCGGTGACGCCATTGCAATTGACGGCAGCCTTTGCGGCGGTGGTCAATGGCGGGACCTATTACCGGCCAACTTTCCTGAAGCAGGAAGGCGTGCGGGAAGATGGGCAAAGAGTGTTCTCGCAACAGACCAGCGCCTCCATGCGTATTGCACTGCGCCGGGTGATTACCGATGGCACTTCGAAGGGGGCGGAAGCGCCGGGTTATTACCCCATTGGCAAAACCTCTACCGCGGACAAGCCTTCCAAAACAGGGGGCTATCAGGAGGATGTGCGGCTGTCTTCTTTCATCGGTGCGTTTCCCGGTTATGACCCGCGCTTTGTCATTCTGGTTTCCCTGGATGAGCCAAAACCCACGGAAGCGACCGCAGGCTGGGCCACGGCGGGCTGGGTGGCGGCCCCTGTGTTCAAGAATGTGGTTTCGCGGCTGGGGCCGGTTTTCGGCCTCAATCCGGTTGGTGATGACCGTGCTTTTGCCGGGTTTATGCGCGAATTTCGCCAAAACCCCGATAGACGATTGGCGCTCAATGAAGAAAGTTTTACCAGCCCCGATCCGGCACTTGATCCGGTTGGGGCTTTGCTGATGGAGCTTGGTCCATGAGCACACAATCCAGCCAAGCGCCCGAATGGAGTGCCCGCATATTGCTCTCGCAACTGATTGGTAGAGAGATTTCGCCCGATCCGGAAATTTGCGGGATTACCGCAGATTCACGCATGGTTCGGTCGGGCTTTGTCTTTGCGGCCTTGAAGGGCGAGCATTTTGATGGTGCAGATTTTATT
>JALSJA010000089.1 GCA_026989615.1 Parvularculaceae bacterium
GTCATAACCGGATCGGGTGGCAATTTCATCGGCCATGGCAACCGCACGTTTATAGCCGAGCAGCCGATTGAGAAAGAAGCGATAGAAAGGCCAGAGCCGACTTTGTGACAGCCGGTGCGCCCGCTCGCGGATTAGTTGATCGACAATATGGGGGTGGGCGGATTGCCATTTTTCAACCCGGGCCTGACGGCGCAATATCTGTTTTGAATTTGCCATTCGAAAGCTTCCATAAGAGACGATAAAATTATAAGCTTGGCATCATAAGGGAGTTTGCCCAAATGAGCGATACACAAAACCAGCAACAGCCTCCAGAAGCGCTTCGGGCCAGTGCCGCCGCAGGCGATCATCAGGCGCAATTCCAGCTTGGTGCCTTATTGCAGCGCAGTGGTGGCTTTGAGGAAGCATGTATCTGGTTTGAAAAATCGGCCAAAGGGGGCAATCGTCAGGGGCAATTCACCCATGCCACAATATTACTGCAAGGCAAGAATGGGGCGCAGCCGGCGCAGGAAAGTCTGGAGGCTGCTTTTGGCTATTTGCAGCAGGCGGCGGCGCAACAGGATCCGGCCGCAAAGCGCATGCTGGCTTTGATGCACGCATTGGCCATGGCCACCAAGCAGGATGATGAGAAGGCAGCAGAGCTGCTTGCGGAATCAGCCCTGCAAGGATTTCCCCCTGCTATCAGGGAGGCGGGGGTTTTGTTGTTATTGGGGGCCAAAGAGGGCGAGGTTTCCGGCGGTGGCATGTTGTTGCGCCATGCAGCCATGCGCGGTGACTGGATTGCTGCATGGCTTTTGGTCTGCGCAGCAGCGCGGGGAGCGTTAATGATGCCGGCACCCGCCCTTGCGCAATTTGTCACCCGTTTGCGTCCGGGGGGCGCGCCTTTGCCAGAGCGTTTCGAGCAGGCCCTAAAGGTAACAAAAGAAAATAGAGAAGCGGAAGATATTGCCCTGACCCCGGCATTTCTAAAGCAGGCCATTCTGGCCGCTTTGGGAAAAGCGCCGAGACAGGAGCTTGTGGAAAGCTTTGAGCGCCTGAATATCGGTCATTATAAACAGGCGTTAAAACCCTTGCATTGTGATTATCTGATAGCGCTTAGCGCAGGGCTGATGCAGCCTTCAAAAGTTGTCAATGCGGAAATTTCAGATGCCGAGCAACAAAATTACCGCACATCGGATGGCGCGGTCCTAGCGCCAATCGATCAGGATTTGGTAACCGCTCTGGCTGCGCGTCAGCTAGCGCACTTCTCCGGCCTTCCTGTTGCCCATAGCGAATTCATCGCAGCCCTGCGCTATCATCCGGGCCAGCAATATTTTCCCCATCATGATTATTTGGAAGTGGATGAAAAGGATTATTCCAAAGTAAAATCCTGTGGCCAAAGAAAAAGCACTATATTGCTTTATCTCAACCATTCCTATGAAGGGGGAAAAACGGAATTCCCCGACTTGCAGATAAGCATCGCCGGAAAAACCGGGGATGTTTTGCGGTTTGATAATCTTGATGAAACCGGTGCGCCTGATCCACAATCGCTCCATGCGGGAACAGCCGTGGTCAGCGGTGAGAAATGGCTCGTCACTTTATGGTGCCGGGAAAAACCTTTTTGGCCATGGGTGAAAGATGGGTGAAAGAAGGCTCTAGAGCCTTTTCGGTTTTGATTGAATCAAAACGAAAACAGGCTCTAGACGGCGCCTTGTTTTTCTGTCAGCGCGACGCAGGCATTTTTGGCCAAGGTCATGAGGGCGCTAAATTGTTCATCGGAAAAAGGGGCATCCTCTGCGGTTGCCTGAATTTCCACCAATGCACCAGAGCCGGTGATGACGAAATTGGCATCCGTGTCAGCCTTTGAATCTTCTGCATAATCGAGATCAACCACGGGGGCGCCTTTATAAAGGCCGCAAGAAATGGCGGCGACGCTGTCGCGCAAAGGGCTTTCGGTGATAATGCCCTGCTGCAAGGCCCAATCGATACATTGCTTCAAGGCGACATAGGCGCCGGTAATGGCGGCTGTGCGGGTGCCGCCATCGGCCTGCAAGACATCGCAATCGATAAGGATTTGTCGCTCGCCCAGCTTTTTCATATCAACCACAGCGCGCAAGGATCGCCCTATCAGGCGCTGGATTTCCTGTGTGCGTCCCGATTGGCCGTTTTTGGCCTCGCGGCGCATCCGGCCAGTGGTCGAGCGTGGCAGCATGCCATATTCTGCCGTCACCCAGCCTTTGCCGCCGCCGCGCAGCCATGGCGGTGTCGATTCATCCCATGTGGCGGTGCATAAAACATGGGTATCGCCGCATTTGATAAGGCATGACCCTTCGGCATGTTTGCTAAAGCCGGGGATGAGGGTGATTTTCCGCATTTCATTAAAAGCACGACCAGAAGGGCGCATGGGCATTTCCTTTATTATTGTCTTCTCCAGGCTGGAGATTACGGGGTGTCGGCATATGGACAGATACTGAGCTATCTGACATAGCTCGGCGCTATTGAATACACCAAACCAGAGCCCTGTAAATTAGATTTATTGCGCCAGAAAAAGAGGGGGGTGTTCAGCTTGGTGAAAATGAATTTTATATGGCAGTTTGCGACCCCGTCTACTAAGTTCTAGAGCACTTCGTTATCCGAAAACCGGTTCCCACTTTTCGGGAAGTGCTCTAAACAGGGAAAAAGGAATTGGCCCCATGAAGCTTGATGGAAAAATCTGTATCATAACCGGCGCGGCTGGCGGTATTGGTGCCGGTATTGCCCGGCGCTTTGTCGCAGAAGGGGCCAAGGTGGCGATTGCCGATATTGATATGGCGGCGGCCAAGGCGATGGCGGCAAAATTGAGCGCTATGGGGCCGGGCACCGCCATTGGTATTGCCATGGATGTCACCGATGAAGCGGCGGTGAATAATGGTGTTGCGGCGGTCGTCAAACAATGGGGCAGTATCGATGTGCTGATTGCCAATGCCGGTGTTCAGATTGTGCACAAGCTTGAGGATTTTCCATTTTCCGATTGGAAAAAAATACTCGCTATTCATCTCGATGGAGCCTTTTTAACCGCCAAAGCCTGTATGCCGCATATGTATAAGAAAAATAAAGGGGCGATTATTTTTATGGGCTCGGTTCATTCCAAAGAAGCATCGCCATTGAAATCGGCCTATGTCACGGCCAAACATGGCCTGCTTGGGCTGGCACGGGTCATTTCCAAAGAAGGGGCGGCCCATGGGGTGCGGGCCAATGTGATTTGTCCGGGATTTGTAAAGACCCCCTTGGTTGAAAAGCAAATTCCCGAACAGGCCAAAGAGCTGGGCCTCAGTGAAAAAGACGTGGTGGAGAAAATCATGCTCGGCAAAACCGTCGATCAGGAATTTACAAGCATTGAAGATGTGGCCGAAATTGCGCTCCTGTTTGCGTCCTTTCCCAGCAATGCCTTGACCGGGCAATCTTTGGTGGTCAGCCATGGATGGTTTATGGAATAATTGATTGATCGGTAAAAAGGAGATGGCGTGTGATGACAAAATTTGCCGCGGGTATTTTGGCTCTATTGCTCGCCTATTTTTTGCTGTGGCCAGTACCAGTGGCGCCACAAAGCTGGCGCGCACCCCAAAGTCCACCTTTGGAGGGGGTTTTGCGTGAAAATACGGCATTGCAAAATGTCAGCTTTTTTTCTTTGGGCGATGCCCGTGGACCGGAAGATATTGCCATTGGCGCTGATGGCTATCTTTATACCGGGGTCGAGGATGGGCGGATATTAAAAATAAATCCTGATAGCGGGGCCATGGAAACCATCGCGCAATTGGATGGGCGTCCGCTGGGGCTTGAGTTTGCTGCCGATGGCGGCTTGCTTATTGCCGATGCCTATCACGGCCTGTTGCGCCTTGATGTGAAAACAGGCAGGGTTGAAATATTGGCCACGCAAGCGGTGGATGGATCGGATATTCTCTATGCGGATGATCTGGATAGCGCAGATGGTGTAATTTATATGTCGGATGCCAGCACCAAATTTGATCCCAAGGCAGATGGTACATTATCGGCATCGCTTATGGAGATTTGGGAGCAGGGGCGAACAGGGCGGGTCCTGGCCTATATGTCGGGCGGGAGCGCAGAAATTTTTGCAACCGGGCTTTCCTTTGCCAATGGT
>JALSJA010000090.1 GCA_026989615.1 Parvularculaceae bacterium
GCATGGAGGGCGAGGTTGATTATTGCATCACCTTGAAACAAAAAGCCGACCGCGCAGCGATTAAGCAAAAAATAAACGAGATGATAGAAGAAGGTGGACAGGAAGCCGGTCCGGTCAGCCTTGATAAATAATTTACGCCAGCAATGCATCAATTTCCACCAGCAAAAGTTTTTGCTGGCTTGCGTCCATATAGGACGCGGTAATGGAATTGCGCGCACATAAGGCCAAATCCTCTTTGGTCAAATCAAGGGCCTCGGCGGTGGCGATATAATTGTCATTTAAATAGCCGCCAAAATAGGATGGGTCGTCGGAATTGATTGTTACTTTCAACCCTTTGTCGATCATCACTTTCAAGGGATGGTTTTGCAAATCATCGACAACGCAAAGCTTCAAATTTGATAGGGGGCAAACGGTCAGCGCGATTTGTTCTTTAACCAGTCGCGCCGTCAACGCCGCATCTTCGAGCGAGCGATTGCCATGGTCGAGGCGGTCAATCTGCAACAGATCAAGGCATTCACGAACATAGGCGGGCGGTCCTTCCTCGCCGCCATGGGCAAAAGATTTCAACCCCATCTCCCGCGCCGCTGCAAATACGCGCTCAAATTTGGACGGCGGATGGCCCATCTCCGATGAATCAAGCCCCACACCCAAAATCCGGTCATGCCATGGCTTTGATTGCTCTAAAGTTTCAAACGCTTCTTCTTCAGACAAATGGCGCAAAAATGACATGATGAGATGGGATGTAATGCCAAATTCCTTCTTGCCATCGGCAAGCCCGCGCAAAATACCGTCAATGGCCGTGGCAAAAGAAACACCGCGCTCGGTGTGCCCTTGCGGGTCAAAGAAAATTTCCACATGGCGACAATTATCACCGTGAACGCGGCGTAAATAGGCCATGGTCAGATCGTAAAAATCTTCTTCACGCTGCAATACACTCATGCCCTGATAATAAATATCGAGAAATTCCTGTAAGTTCTGAAACTCATAGGCTCGGCGAATTTCTTCCACCGAGGAAAAAGGCAATGTCACTTGATTGCGTTTAGCCAGGGCCATCATCAATTCCGGCTCTAGGGATCCTTCGATATGCAAATGCAATTCGGCCTTGGGCAGGGATTGAACGAAATGAGCGATAGTGGACATGGAGTTTCCTTTGTGGAGAGAATTTTGCAGCGGATATTGCCGTTTTCATTGGAAAAGGCAAATCAATCTTACTATCGCAGGATGACCCGCATCAAGTTGCGGTAAATCATATATCGACAAAATTCTGCATTGCGCTATCCTGACTGATAATAAGGGGGTAGCCGGTTGAGAAAAAGGGGTTGGGTCAATGAAAGCGCTGATTATTGCAAGGTTTTTAATTGTTGGCATAATAACATTTTTACTCACGGCCTGCGGGAACCAGCAGGAACAATCATCCAAGGAAGAAAGTGGCGCCGTCAATTATCAGGCCACACTCATGGAGCAGTTGATCGGCGCCAAGCCCGGCGATGTGATTGAAATACCCGAAGGCGTCCATTCCATTGACAGAAGCCTTAGCCTGACGGTTGATGGGGTGACTATTCGCGGCGCGGGTATGGATAAGTCTATTTTGAGTTTCAAGGGTCAGGTTTCCGGTGCCGAAGGTCTGTTGGTGACGGCCAATAATTTCCTGATTGAAGACCTCGCTATTGAAGACACAATAGGCGATGCCCTGAAAATAACCGAGGGCGATAATATCACCATCCGCCGGGTGCGCACAGAATGGACCAATGGCCCGGCGACAGAAAACGGCGCTTACGGGATTTATCCGGTGCAGACGACCAATGTGCTGGTTGAGGGAAATGTCGCCATCGGTGCGTCCGATGCGGGTATCTATGTGGGGCAATCCACCAATGTCATCATGCGCAATAATCGCGCTGAATTTAATGTTGCCGGCATTGAAATTGAAAACACCATCAATGCCGATGTTTACAATAATATCGCCACCCATAATACCGGTGGCATTCTGGTTTTCAACATGCCGCATTTGAAGCAGGCAGGCTATGGCACAAGGGTTTTTGATAATGATGTCTGGGAGAATAATTACCGGAATTTCGCCCATAAGGGCACGCCTGTGGCCAGTGTTCCGGCGGGGTCTGGCATTGTCATCAACTCCAATGATGGCGTTGAAATTTTCAACAACCGGATCGCCGATAACAACACCGCCAATATCATCATTTCCAGCCTTTTCTCGACCGGCTATTCCGATAAGGCGTGGGATGAAAATTTCGATCCCTTTCCGGAGAGCATTTTCATCTATGATAATGAATTTTCCGGCGGCGGGGCAAAGCCCGGCACATTCGATCTGGAAGCGCTGCGCCTGATCATGTTTGGTGCCGATGGTCGCTTCCCGGATATTTTATGGGATGGATATGCGGACGCGGCCAAAATGCAGGACGGAACAATACCGGAAGATTTACGCATCTGTATGGATAATGGCGCAGCGCAAATGCTGAACGCCGACCTGCCCAATAATGCCGCCAATCCGGCGATTGTCACGGCGGCGCATCAATGCACGTTAGAAAAACTCCCCCCGGCTTTCATCACGCAATTGCCTTAACCCCATGACACAGCGCGGTCTGACATTTCTTCTGGTTCTGGTCCTGCTTGCCACAGGATGCAGCAGGCAACCGCCCGCGCTGGAGCCGCAATTTTTTCAGGAAGAAAACCCGGAGCTGTTAAGCGAATGGCAGATGCTGAGGGTTGAAGGTCAATCCCTGCAACTGGCCGATGGCGTTACACCTTTTGATTTGAACGCGCCTCTGTTTACGGATTATGCGCTAAAACTGCGCACAATCTGGATGCCCGAAGGGGTGCAGGGGGAGATGGCGGAAGGGGGCATTGTCAATTTCCCTATAGGCAGCGTCATCACCAAAACCTTTTACTACCAGCAGGCAGAAGAGGGCGCGTTCAATGGCAGGGTTTTAAAGCGGTCCTATATAGCCGGTGCGGTGGACCCGGCGCTTAGCAAGCTTGAAACCATTCGCCTTATGGAGACGCGCCTGCTGGTGCATCGGGAAAAGGGTTGGGAGGCGCTCGCCTATGTCTGGAATGATACGCAAAGCGATGCGGTCCTGACCCGCATAGGGGATGCGCGAAGATTGATCCTCGTCGATCCCAAAGCGATTGACGCGGCGGAAAGAGAGACAGAATTTACCTATATTGTGCCGGACACAAATCAATGTGCAGCCTGCCATGTGCAAAATGCCACGACAAAAATTCTCTCGCCCATCGGCCCCAAACAACACCACATGAACAAGGATTTTTCCTATGGCGGGAAATCCGTCAACCAGATTGTGCATTTACAGCAAATCGGCTTTTTGAAACCAGATGGCATATTGCGCCCGGCGGCCAATGTGGACTGGCGTGATGAAAACCATCCCCTCGACAAAAGGGCGCGCTCCTATCTCGATATCAACTGCACCCATTGTCACAACCCGGTTGGCGCGGCAGACACATCGGGTCTGTTCCTAAACCCCGAGACAGAAAACGGCCCGCAGCTGGGTCTGTGCAAATTGCCGATTGCGGCAGGGGCGGGCACTGGCGGGCGGCTATTGGACATCGTTCCCGGAAAGCCGGATCAATCCATCCTTGTCTATCGCATGGAAACAGTAAAACCAGACGCCATGATGCCGGAACTAGGCCGCTCCCTCGCCCATAAAGAAGGCGTCGCCCTTATCCGCCAGTGGATTGAAGAAATGGCCGGGGATTGCGCATAAAATATTTTTCCCCCTTAGTCATCCCGGGCGCGATGCAGCGTGAAACGCTGCTTCGCAGAACCGGGACCCAGCTCTGATCCTCTCCGTTGTGAGGGCCGGGTTATGCTTCACGCAAAAGTTCCAAAGATAAACGGCTTTGTGTTCATGGCGCTTCTTCCCGAGATGGGTCCCCGCCTGCGCGGGGATGACGCGGGGGAAAGTTTAGCGCTTCATTCACGGTCATCCTCTCGCCGCGCTCTCTGGCCCCGCACGCAGTGCGGGATCAGCCGGGAGCGTAACTACAAAAAAGAACCAGCAAGCGCGACTGCGCGTCGGCGACCGTTCGCCGCCCCGCCGGAGGCGCTACGCGCCGCG
>JALSJA010000091.1 GCA_026989615.1 Parvularculaceae bacterium
CCACCAAATGGCTATGGACTTACAACAATCAACGCCCCAATATGGGCATCGGCGGCATAACCCCCGCCATGAAACTGAAACAAGCCGCGTGAAGTCTAACAACCAACCCCACTAAAAATGGGGGGATTACCAGTGGAGCAAGATAGTCATGGAAATTATAAAAGCCCCGGGCCTTGAGATCGCAAAACCATCGGACAGTCTCACCATTGCGCTTGCGCAAATAGCCCCGGTCTGGCTTGACCGGGTCGCAACCTTGGAAAAGATCGTCACGGTTACCGCACAGGCCGCCGCGCAAGGGACAAATCTCGTTTGCTTTGGCGAGGGCCTGTTGCCGGGCTATCCTTTCTGGGTGGAGCGCACCGGAGGGGCGGTATTTAATGATGCAGAACAAAAGAAATTCTATGCCCATTATCTCGAGCAAGGGGTGGTCATAGAGCGCGGAGATTTGGCCCCCCTTTGCCAATGCGCCAAGCAGCAAAAAATTGCCATTTATCTGGGGGTGATGGAGCGCGCCCCGGATCGTGGCGGCCATACGCTTTATGCCAGCCTTGTCTATATAGATGCGGCGGGGCTTATCAAATCCGTACACAGAAAGCTGCAACCCACCTATGAAGAGCGCCTTGTCTGGGGGGCGGGTGATGGCCATGGCTTGCGGGGGCATTCTTTGGGCGCGTTCACTTTGGGCGGTCTTAATTGCTGGGAGAACTGGCTGCCATTGGCGCGCGCCGCCCTTTATGGGGCCGGTGTTGACCTCCATGTGAGTGTCTGGCCCGGCGGCGTGCATAATACTGACCCTATTGCCCGCTTCATTGCCCTTGAGGGGCGTTCTTATGTGGTTGCGGTTTCGGGATTGATGCGGATGCAGGATATTCCTGAAAACTCACCCTTGCGCGAAGCGATGCTGGCCAGCAATCCGCCTGACATTCTGGCCAATGGTGGCTCCGGCCTGATGGCCCCTAATGGCGAATGGCTGATCCCGCCTGTCATAGACAAGGAAGCCCTGTTGATAGCCGAAATCGACCACGCGCAAGTGCGTCAGGAGCGTCATATGCTGGATGTGGCCGGGCATTATTCCCGCCCGGATGTGCTAAGTCTCAATGTTAATCGCAAAAGAAGTGCGATTGTCTATTTTGAAGATTAGCTATTTCAAGCCTCGGGGTCACCGCTTCTGAACCAGCCGGTAATGCCATGGCGGGGTAGATTGGCAAAAGGCGCCACATAGGTGACCGAATGGATATGATGGGTGGCAAATAAGGATAGCACATTAAATTCAGGCATCCATGCATCGCGCGGCGTGCCGTCTTTTTCAAAAAATTGCAACATCCCGCCCCAATCCGGGTGCCATTGGCGGGACAGATTTATCACAAAAGCAAAACGCCGTGTTTCGCCGGAAAGATCGTCGCAATGGCGGGTTAAAAAATGTCCCGGCAAAAATTGTGTGCATTGTGCGATGGCATGGGTAATGGAGCTGTCCCCGGTCAGGGTGCGAATGAAGTCAAGGGTGGCTGGATCATTGAGTGCAGACAGGATTTCTGAAAAAGCATCATCGCTGTCACGGGTCAAATGTTTGCCATGATAGAAAAACCCTTCCCCGCGTCCGGCGGCGGCCAGAATATCCTGTTGCAGTTTTTGCTGCTCTTCAGGGTCCATGGACAAAACCTCTTGCGGGGAAACCGCATAGTTTTTTCCCTCAAGGTTGAAAAAGCTGCGCCATTTCGTTTCCCCTTCGAGCATTTGCGCCAAAGCTTCAGCGCGCTCCGAAGATAATATATTCGGGATGCGCAGGCGATTATCCTCGGCAAAAGCAGAGTTCAGGGTATTTAAATCAAGGTCTGGGTTTAGAAAGGTCATTATCTGGTTTCCGGTTTTCGCATGACATAAAGTGTCTGGCCAAAGGCAGATATGGGCGGCTGGACGCTGTCAAAATTCGCCAATAGGTCGTTCTCGATAAAATGGCGCGGATGATAGGCGGTGTAAATACGGCTACCCTCTTTTACCCCTCCGCGTATAACCAAATTTCCAGCGTCAAACCGGGCCTGTTCATGGGGTAGAAGCTGGCCGGTGCCCGGCTGACAATGGAAGCTTGGAATAAAAATCCCGCCGGGTTTCAGCACACGAAAGATTTCTTGCACCCAGGCGAAATGGGCCTCTTGCGAGAGATGGGTAAAAACAGAAATCGCAAAAATTGCATCCAGTTTTTCATCTTCCATTGCCAGAGGCGGCATCAAATCATTGACCAGCCAGTTCCCCGATAGATGGCTGATACACCATTTTATTGCTTCAGGGTTATAATCAAAGCCGTAGCACTCATAGTGTTCTGGCATATGGCGTAAAATCCGCCCCATGCCACAGCCCCATTCAGCAATGCGGGCATTGGGCGCGATATTTGCAGATTGCAATATCTGGTCAATCTTTTGTGCGCTGGCCTTGCCGGTATTCCAATATTGCCGATAGAGACAATGCCCATACATATCATGGACCCACCAAAGCGGGGGCATGGCAGCGGATATTTCTTTGGTAAAAACCGCATTGTCCTTTTGTCGACGGATAAGCTCCTGCCAGAAATGCACTTTCTCAAGGGCCGGCAGGAGGCCAAGCTTGCGTGGCGGCCAAAGCAAAGCTTGTCTGAGATATCGCAAAAAGGAAGTTTGAAATCGGGTCACGGCGCAAGCAAGGTGGTTAAGTCAGTTTCAGTGAGGGGAAAGTCTATTCCCACAGTTTTGAGGGAGCTTTTTTCGCCAGCCAAAATTCTTACACTGGATTTTGGAATGCCCAAACTCTTGGCCAGCAATGCGCAGACAGCCTTATTGGCTCTTCCCCTGTCTGGTGGCGCTTGCACACGAAGGCCAAGGCGTTTGCTGGCTTCCATTGTGACAAGCCCGTCAATCTTATTGTGCCGCGAATTTGGCGAGACCTTGATATATAATTTTGACGTCTCGCCGGTTACAAACCATGTCATCAAGAAAAATTATACGATGAGCGGAATAAGGACATAGCGTTGCACTGTCCATAACAGGATAACCACAATAATGGGAGAAATATCAACGCCGCCCATGGCCGGAAGAAAGCGGCGAACCGGGCTTAAAACAGGCTCCAAAATTCGCCCGAGCATGTCATAAATCTGATAGATCACCCGATTGCCGGTATTGAGAACCCCAAAAGCATAAAGCCACCCCATGACGATCCAAATCATCAAGGCAAAGACGAAAAAATTGATCAGGTGGTAAAAGATAAAGGCGAGAGGTGCCATAGGTCGGTTTCCTTAAACTTTTGAACGGTAGTCCGCATGATCGATAATGCTGCCCTATCAGCTAAGCCGCCTTGGGCTTGGATACAAGAGCCTGTGCCCGGGCAGAATAAGGATTATGTTCTTAATCGCAATT
Organism: Parvularculaceae bacterium; assembly: GCA_026989615.1. Lineage (GTDB taxonomy): Bacteria > Pseudomonadota > Alphaproteobacteria > Caulobacterales > Parvularculaceae > S012-90. The sequence goes on from JALSJA010000091.1 coordinate 3,384, forward strand.
ATATTTTGCCAATTTTAAGCTAAACCAAAGCCAAGGGCTGGCCTAGTGTGTCGCTGGGCCCGTGCTTTAGAGCACGGTGTTTGCAGGGTGGCCTTCCCCGATAGGTCACTCTCTCCACACTCCAGGAAAAGGCATCCGCTTCTCGCGGGTGTCTTTTCTTTTGGGCGAGGCTGATAGCTAAACCATTTTGCGTAATAGCCCGATGGTTTTTTCCCCATAGGGCGGATAGCGAATGGAAACATCGCCGCCAAAGCCACGCGAAAGCTTGGCGCGTTTGTGGCTGAACGCCTCGAAGGAGTGTTGCCCGTGATAGGCCCCCATGCCGCTGGTCTGCAGCCCGCCAAAGGGCAGATTGCGATTGGCCATGAAAACCACCACATCATTGAGGCTGGCCGATCCGGAGGGGATTTTCTCAAACACATGGTCAGCTTTGGCCTTGTCTTTGGTAAAGCAATAAAGGGCTAGCGGGGTCGGCAGGCGGGCGGCTTCCCCAAGCGCGCCATCAAGATCATCAAACCCGATAACCGGCAGGATGGGGCCGAAAATTTCATCCTGCATCACCGGATCGGAAAAGCGTGAGCCAGATAGAATAGTTGGTGCGATATATTTATCTGCGCGGTCATGCTCGCCGCCGACGGCAATTTTCTGCCCGTCAAGAAAACCAACCAGCCGGTCAAAATGGCGAT
>JALSJA010000092.1 GCA_026989615.1 Parvularculaceae bacterium
CGCATTTGCAGGATCCGGCACATAATCCCCATCTCTTGCCTTTTGTTTTTCTTGTAATTGCAAAACGCGCTTGCGTTGCAAAGGCGTCAACCCGGACAATTCCTCTTCCGTATAAATATGCGGACCCGGATTATCGCCTTCCCCTGCATCATTTATCGGATTTCCAGAAATAACCGGATCGCCCAACCTTGGGTCTGTGACATAAAGCGATGCGGGCGCTCCATTGGCTGGGGGCATGGTCCCATTGCCCGCACTATTTTTCGGCTCCCGCAAATTCCCCCCATGACGGTTGATAATTGTATTGTCCCTATAGTCTATCGGCACGCGTTCAGGGTTGCGCAGCAGATTGCCACGCGGCTTTCCATTGCGAAAAATATTACGCCGCAAGGAAACATACCGCCGCTCCCCGCCACGACTGGTGTCATAATTGAAAAAATTGTCCTGCGACGCAGATGCTGCACGGGTAAACTCGCTATCTTCAATGATTAAAACACCACCCTTGGAGGCATCCACCATATAACTCGGCGCACCATCTCCATCCATAAAGGCGGTATTGGAAATATAGCTATAATCTGCAAGGCTTTTCACATGATGGCCGATACGCGTATCGCTAAAAATACTGTCGCTGATTTCAAGACGCGACCCCACAGACATATAAATCCCGTGGGAATAGCCATCCCCATGGCCATTACCAAAAAAACGCGCGCCGGAAATAATCACTTCACTGGCATTATCCCCGGTTGCCAGAATACCGTTTTCATTATGGCGAAATTCGCTATTGCGCACGGTCAAGAGCGCCCCTTCATGGCGAATGCCCGCCCCGTTCAAATCCGGCGAGCGCGCCCCTTCAAAAATCAGATTTTCAACCGTCAGCGACACCCCCGCCAACGGTACCAATAACCCCTTGGCCACCGGACGGCGCGATTGCAACACCACGCTGCCCTCGCCAATCAGGGTCAAGGATTTGTTGATGGCAAGATCGCGAACAAAATAGGTGCCGGGCTTGATATAAATCGTCTCGCCGGGGCGCGCCGCAAACACTGCCGCATTGATAGTGCGATATTGGTCTGTTGGTCCCACATAAATCTGCGCTTGGACCATGCCGGGAAACCCGATCCCCAATCCGGCCAGCAAAACCCCGGCCAGAGCCCATAATCCTGATTTTCTGTAAATGGCTGAATTGCCCATAAACCCCGACCCAATCTAAAACAAAGCGGCGCGCCTGCATGGTTACGCTACCATCAAGACAAGCAAAATCCACGCCATTTTGGGTGAAAACAAGCAGCCAACCCCGCCCCGCCTTAGGGATAAAGCCGCTCTTCACTCCAGCCATCGCCTTTGCGGGTAAAAACCAGCCGATCATGGAGTCGAAATGGGCGGTTAACCCAAAATTCCATGCTTTGCGGCGCTATCAGATAACCCTTCCAATAATCCGGGCGCGGCACCTCTTTGCCCTCAAATTCCGCTTCCAGCTCGGCAATACGCGCCTGAAGGGCATTGGCATCAGGCAATTCCCGCGATTGCTGCGACGCCCAGGCACCAATTTGCGCCATGCGGGCGCGGGTAGCAAAATAGGCATCACATTCCGCATCCGCTATTTCGCTCACCATGCCGCGTATCCGAACCTGCCGCCTGATGCTCTTCCAGAAAAAACACATAGCCGCCGCCGGGCGCTGGGCAAGCTGCAACCCCTTGGTGCTCTGGCTATTGGTATAAAAGGAAAACCCTTCATCGCTCACATCTTTCAGCAATATCACCCGACAATCGGGCATGCCCGCCGCATCCACCGTCGCCAGACTGAAAGCTCCGGGGTCATTCACCTCATATTTTCTGGCCTCCTCAAACCAATCGGCAAACAAAGCCAAGGGCTCATTACTGGTAAAAACATCCCCCTGATCGGCCTCGGCGCTATATTGCTCCGCAGAAGGGGATTTTGGAATATCAACTTTCGCCGTCATTTTTGGTTTATCCTGTTTCTTTTGCCCCCATGTCTCGGTTATACCATGAACCATGTCTGATAACACCTATGGCAAACTGTTTCGCGTGACCAGTTGGGGGGAATCCCACGGGGGGTCCATTGGCTGCGTGATTGATGGCTGCCCGCCGGGAATTTTACTGACCGAGGCGATGATACAGGCAGCCCTCGACCGCCGCCGCCCGGGCACCAGCAAATTTGTCACCCAGCGACAGGAGGCCGATAAGGTTAAAATCCTCTCCGGCGTATTTGAAGATGATCGCACCGACGGCCCGCGCACCACTGGCGCGCCAATATCCTTGCTCATAGAAAACACCGATCAGCGCTCCAAGGATTATAGCGATATTCGCGACCTCTATCGCCCCGGCCATGCGGATTTTACCTATGACGCCAAATATGGCCTGCGCGATTATCGCGGCGGCGGGCGCGCCTCGGCCCGGGAAACCGCCATGCGGGTTGCTGCCGGGGCTGTGGCCATGGCGGCGCTTCATCATCTCTATGGGCCTGACATCAAAATCACCGGCGCGCTCATTCAGATGGGCACAAAAAAAATCGACCCCGCCCGCGCCGATTGGGCGCATCTTAACGACAATCCCTTTTTCTGCCCCGATCCCACCGCCGCCAAAGACTGGGAGAGCTATCTCGACCAGATTCGCAAAAACGGCTCCTCTGTGGGCGGGCTGGTCGCAATTATCGCCCATGGCTTTCCTGCAGGACTCGGGGCACCAACAGCCGGCAAGCTCGACGCCGAGCTTGCTCAGGCGCTGATGTCGATTAACGCCGCAAAGGCTGTGGAAATTGGCGCAGGGCTTGAGGCCGCTTCACTAACCGGCGAAGAAAATGCCGATGAAATCCGCATGGGCCAAACCGGCCCGGAATTTCTCTCCAATAAATCCGGCGGCATATTGGGCGGCATCTCAACCGGTCAGGACATTATCGCCCGCGTCGCCATCAAGCCCACCTCGTCGATTCTAACCCCGCGCAAAACCATTTCCCGCGAGGGCGCTGAGCGCGAAATCATCACCAAGGGCCGCCATGATCCATGCGTTGCCATTCGCGCCGTGCCGGTCGCCGAAGCCATGATGGCGCTGGTGCTTGTCGATCAGGCTTTGCGCCATCGCGGCCAATGTGGATAAAACCAAATAAGAATCTTTAAACGGATGAATAATGAAATTACAAAACAGCCTTTCAGAACTTAACCTGTCGGATTTTTCGGTCAGCGAATTGCTGGATGCCATTTTTCCCATTGTCATAAAATTTGGTCTTCAGGCGCTTGCCGCTTTGGCTATCCTCATCATTGGATTGTTCATTGCCGGGCGCATAAAACGCGCTGTGCGGTTGATGCTGTCCAAAACCAAGCGCATTGACCCCATCGTTATCGGCTTTTTGGCTTCTCTGGCCCATTACACCGCCATTGCCACGGTCATTATTGCCGTCATCGGCGTGTTTGATGTGCCGATCACCAGCTTTGCCGCCATTCTCGGCGCAGCCGGCCTCGCCATCGGTCTTGCTCTGCAAGGCTCATTAAGCCATGTGGCGTCGGGTGTGATGCTGCTTATCTTCCGCCCGTTCAAGCTTGGTGATTTTATCAGCGCCGGTTCCTATGAAGGCTCGATTCGCGATATCAATCTGTTTTTCACCGAAATGGCCACCACCGATAATCGCAAAGTGATCATCCCCAATGGCATGATCTGGGACAGTGCGATTATCAATTTTGCCGCTTATGGCAAAAGGCGCGTGGATCTCATCTTCGGCATTTCCTATGATGATGATCTCGACAAGGCCCGCGACATAATCCGCAAAACCTGCGCCGAATATAAAGAAGTTCAGCAAGACCCCGAACCGATTATCGAGGTCGAAAGCCTCGGTGATTTTTCCGTCAATATTCTGTGCCGGTTCTGGGTCGACGCCGATGATTTTCTCGGCAGCAAATGGGCCATAACCCGCGCCGTCAAACAGGCCTTTGACCGCGAAGGCATCTCCATCCCGTTCCCGACCCATGTGGAATATAAAATCGACAAAACAGAATAGAGATATTTTCAACTGACAGATTCATGTCAGTTGGCCTATGCTGGGTGC
>JALSJA010000093.1 GCA_026989615.1 Parvularculaceae bacterium
CAATAGGTCCATCTCGACACCTTCTTCGATAATCACCGAGCATGTGAGATAAAGTGGTGTAGCGCCACCTACAGCCAGATCATTCACTGTTCCGCAAATCGCCAATTTGCCAATATCACCACCGGGGAAAAACAATGGGTCAACGACATAGCTATCTGTGGTAAAAGCAAGTTGATCCCCAAACTTTGCCAGCCCGTCCAATGGAAATCTGGCTTGATCCTCAAGGGGAGAGAGATAGCCATTATCAAATTGCGTAACAAACACATCATCAATCAGGTCACGCATTGCCTTACCGCCACCACCATGGGCCAGTGAAACTTTCTTGAGATTCACCTTCCCAAGCTTACGAGGCATCTTTACTGCAGAATCTCTCACAATATTACTCATACTTCTTCAAGCTCTCGTAAACTCTCAGGGTCACCATATTGGTAATAGGCCGCACATGCTCCTTCCGATGACACCATAAGCGCGCCTAGAGGCGTTTCGGGTGTGCACGCCTTGCCAAATACTTTGCAATCAAATGGCTTTATTACACCTTTCAAAACCTCGCCGCATTGGCAAGATTTTGGATCCGCGATTTTAATATCGGGAACGATGAATTTACGCTCGGCATCAAACGCACCAAACTCTTTACGGATACGCACACCCGAGTGATCAATAGAGCCAAGACCACGCCACTCAAAAAACTCCCGCAGCTCAAACACTTCGGCAACGGCGGCAAGCGCTTCATCATTACCATGGTCTGGCACGATGCGTGAATATTGATTTTCAATCTCGGCGCGCCCTTCGGCTATTTGCTTCAGCACCATCCAAATGGAATGTAGCACATCAAGGGGTTCAAAACCTGCAACCACGAGCGGGCATTTATAATGGTCGGCAATGAATTTATAAGGCTCTATACCGATCACCATGCTGACATGGCCGGGGCCCAGAAAGCCATCAATCTGCATATCCGGCGAATCCAATATGGCTTTCACCGTTGGAATAATTGTAATGTGATTGCAAAATAGAGAGAAATTTTTAATCCCCTCTTTTTTGGCCTGCAAAACCGTGAAGGCTGTGCTGGGCATGGTGGTTTCAAAACCAAGGCCGAAAAACACCACTTCTTTGTCAGGGTTTTTGCGTGCGAGATTAAGCGCATCCAGTGGCGAATAAACCATGCGTATATCGGCGCCATCAGCTTTGGCTTGCAACAGGCTTTTCCTGGATCCCGGCACGCGCATGGCGTCGCCAAATGTCGTGAATATGGTGTCAGGCATTTCAGCCAAGGCGACACAATCATCAACCCTTCCCATAGGCAGAACGCAAACAGGACAGCCAGGACCATGCACAAGCTCGATCTCTTTCGGCAACATATTTTCGAGGCCATAGCGGAAAATCGAGTGGGTGTGGCCACCGCACACTTCCATAATCGCCAATGGACGCGTTTTACAAATATCGATTTGCGCAATCAATTCATTGATTTCTTTCAAAAGCATTTTTGCTTTTTCAGGATCACGAAATTCATCTACATATTTCATGTTTCACCTCCTGACTTATTTAACCCACCCCGGCCATCAGCCAGTAATGTATGCACGAGATCCCAGAGAATATGATATGTCGCCACATGACATTCCTGAACACGGTGGATGCTATCGGTCTCAACGGTGAGACAGGCATCGAGGCCTGCTTCCGCCATTTCTCCACCATTCATCCCAGAAAGTCCTATGGTGAACAGGCCCATTTCACGGGCCTTCTTAAATGCCCTGATAAGATTCGCCGAATTACCACTGGTCGATATACCAATCAGACAATCCCCTTTGCGCCCCTGTGCTATAATTTGTCGGGCATAAACATGGTCATAACCAACATCATTACTCACCGCCGTCATCATAGCGATATCTGTGGTCAAATTTATTGCAGTTAACGCGGGACGGCCTGTGGTGACCGGATGGAGAAACTCTACCGCCACATGCGCTGCATCACAGCTTGACCCGCCATTACCCATAGTGAACAAGCGCCCATTATGGCGATATGTTTCAGCTATGATTTCAGCCGCACTGACAATATCGTCTTTATTTTTTGCAAAATAATTCTCAAATACTTTCACGTGATCAGCAGCTTTTTGCCGGACAGACTCAAGCAGGGCACGATTCATATTTCCGGCGTCCTGCTGCCTTGCCTGCAGAAAGGGATAGAGGTCGGAAAGATGTTTTTCCTTGTTCATAATTATTTTATCCAACTGTCTATTTCTGCCCGGAATGACGCATGGCATCAATCTCTTCTTGCGCTTCGCCCAATTCACGTAAGACTTGCATGGTTAGCGCCGCCTCCTTCTCATCAATGCGGCTCATAGCAAAACCCACATGCACCAAAACCCAATCTCCGACACAATCATCAAGCGAATGGTCTTCGTTGACAATACACGCCAGATTGACCTCGCGCTTAACGCCACTCACATCAACCAGGCCAAGCTTTTTATCGCGGTCCGATATTTCAATAATTTGTCCGGGAATACCGAGGCACATAAAGTTAGCTCCTGTCTTTCATATTATTAGCCGCAGCAATCGCAGCTTGACCAAGCGCAATACCGCCATCATTGGCTGGAACCCGCGCATGGGTCAGGACATGAAAATCAAGTTCATTCAACTGCTGCGTGACAAGTTCAAGCAAAACCGAATTTTGAAAACAGCCTCCGGAAAGTGCTATCTGATTTATCGGCACCTCGTTTTGCCCCTCCAGCCTGATGCATTTTTTCACCATCATGGAGATGGCTTTGGCCAGCCCTTTATGGAAGCGGGCCGCCATAATCGGCACCGGTGTTTTTAGAACAAGATCGCCAAGCAAAGCCTGCCACATAGCCAAAGGCTCAATATAGGGCATCCCATTGGCTGGCAAATTAGGTACCGAAAATGGATAGGAACTTTCCTCGGCACAATCGCGCAATAGATCACTATCGACCGCGGCTTCCAGCATCATTGCCCCCTCACCCTCATAGGAAGCTTGATCCTGGCATAAGCCTATCGCCGCTGCGACAGCATCAAACAACCGCCCACATGATGAAGCAAGAGGCACATTGATTGCGGCCTTTAGCATTTTATCCATCGCTTGGCGGGGCTTTGCTTTCAGATATTGAAACAAATCAAGGTCCGAAAAATTCATGGCAAACCTGTCCCAGCCCATTTCGGCAATAATATGCGCATATGTATTTCGCCAAGGCTCTTTTATTGCCTGCACTCCACCAAGCATCGCCACGGGTTTAAAGGTGCCAACCCGACGATAGCCTCTATAATCGGCGATCATAAATTCACCGCCCCATATAGTGCCATCATCGCCATATCCAAGGCCGTCCAGCGCTATGCCGAGTATTGGCGAGGCACCCAATGGAATGTCGTTTTCTGCCATGCAAGAAGCAATATGGGCATGATGGTGCTGGATCTGTATCAGGGGTAATTTTCTTTTACCGGCCTGTTCATGGGCGTATTTCGTCGATAAATATTCTGGATGTTTATCGGCCGCAAGAATTTCGGGCTCATGATCGTATATATCCGCAAACAGTTTCAAATTTTTCTGATAGTCTGAAAATGTTTCCGCATCCTCCAGATCACCTTGATGTTGGGACAATATTGCCGCACCGTCTTTGAGCAGGCAAAAAGTTGCCTTTAGTTCTCCACCAAAAGCCAATAAATTCGGCGCATGCTCAAAACCTTTTGGTAGATTGACCGCACTTGGGGCATAACCGCGCGCACGACGCAATAATCTGGCCTGTCCAGAGACAACTTTAACCAGGCTATCGTCGACCCGGTTTTCTATTTCACGGTCATGCAACAGCGCATAATCAGCAATATTTGAAAGCTTCGTCCGCGCCGCCTCGTTGCTGGTCACTTGCGGCGCACCGGTTAAATTTGCGCTTGTCATGACAACCGGTCGGTCCATACGCCGCAATATGAGGTGGTGCATCGGCGTATAGGGTATCATAAACCCGATATGACCCAGGCCAGGTGCAATTGCATCCGGCAATGCGCAATTATCATGTTTTTTTAACAGAACAATGGGCGCTTCAGGGCTTTCTAACAATTCTTTTTCAACTGTCGATATGGCGCAATATTGCTCGATAATGCCCATATCACGAGCCATAAGCGCAAATGGCTTTGCCGGCCTGTTTTTGCGCGCACGCAGCTTTTTAACCACCGCCTCATTGGTCGCATCACAAGCCAAATTAAACCCGCCAATGCTACGAATGGCGACAATTTCGCCCTTTTGCAACAACGAACAAACCGCATCCACATCATCCAGCATGGAATGCATATCATAAGTAACGACCCCTTCACCAAAATACTCCAGGGAAGCCTTGGGACCGCAAGCATGACATGCAATCGGCTGAGCGTGAAACCGTCTATCGCTAGGAATTTCATATTCTTTGCGGCAATCTTCGCAAAGCACAAATTTTGCCATGCTGGTATTGGCGCGGTCATAAGGTACAGACTTGACAATAGAAAAGCGCGGGCCGCAATGGGTACAATTTGTAAATGGATAGCGATATCGCCGCTCAAATGGATCAAGCGTCTCTTCCAGACAGGCACTACACGTCGCAGCATCGGGACTTATTTGTGTTTTTGTCGCGCCCCCCACACTGTCGGAAATATGAAACCCGTCAAATTCCTCATCAAACAAGGCCGGGAAAGATTCAATATTGTCAATTTTTGACAAGGGCGGAGCATCGGATATCAATAATTCTTTGAACCTTTCTATATTTCCCGCATCCCCCCTAACCTTGATCAGAACACCGCTTGCATCATTGAGAACCTCACCCGTCAAATCGCATTCATTAGCAAGCCGCCAAACATTTGGACGGAAGCCCACCCCTTGCACCGTCCCGCGTACGCGAATTTCTTGGCTCTGGGCGCTATCTACCTCCGATGCATGGGATGAGGTCACTTTTCCACCTCCCACAGCATAACCCGATTATTGCCGGAATCCGCAATAACCAGCGTATCACCACATGCACTGATCCCATAAGGCCAACACAAACTATCGCGCACCGGCATCCCCCAGCGATTATCCCCTTTTGAAGTAAAATCTGGTTGCGCACCCACTCCATCAAGAGGGGCATCGGCTTTTATGTTATCGACACGCCACCCCGCCAGTCTTGAATTGGCCGTATCAGCCGCAATCAGCCAATTGGCAATCACCGCCAGCCCGTAAGGCATGTTAAGCGCACGCTCATCGGGCAGATAGGCCGCTCGGTTATGCTCGAGCGATGTGTCGTCTTTTTGGCCTAAAACATAATCGCAAGGCTTGCCGGGCTTTTGCGGCCATTCGTTCCAAACCATAATTCTATTATTACCGGCATCCGAAACCAGCAACTTTTTACCAACACCGACAACACTATGGGGCCAACGCATGCCTAACGGGCCGGGGTCACGTCCGGCATTTTCGTCGCGTGTCATCATATCTTCCTGCCCCACCACCATATCGGCGGGTGTCCCATTTTTTTGCGGGATTTCATTCCAAATCAACACACGTCGGTTGCCTGTGTCGGCCACCAATAGCCTGCCCTCTATAAGCGATACACCATAGCACCAATTTGTCGTGCATGCCGTGGGATCGCCGCCACGATTGGCTTGAACCCCGGCAAAATCTTTTTGACCGATAACAATATCCGCCGGCTGGTTCATCTTGGTCGGAATGGAGTGCCAAATAAGAACCCGGTGATTCCACGCATCAGCGACAACCAGAACAGTCCCATCACTGGCAATACCAGTGGGCACGTTAAGCGTCGCGGCACCGGCGTCGCCCTTGGCGTTACGACCTTCATGCGCAAAACCGGGTTGCCCAATGATAAAATCACACGGGGCATTTTCATCAGCTGGCCTTTTGTTCCAAACCATTACCCTATGATGGCCCGTATCGCAGACAATCAGCGGCCCTTCCGGACTCACAAGCAACGCGCCGCGGGGGCCAAACATGGTTGCCTGTGTGGGAGCAATAGGCTCGGCGATCATTTTCCCTGCATTTTGACCACCCAATATTTGCGCCGGCCCGGCTTTCTTTAGCATAGGTTGCGGCACACGCATCGCCCCCGTTTGCGGGGCCATTGCAGTGCGGTTAAATGCCAAAGAAACCTTCATATTATCAATCCCACACCCTCATCTGCTCAACCTGACCTCAACCACACCATTGACAATTCTGACAGCATGCGATTGTAATTGCACTTCAGGCGCCGTCAGGCACTCGCCAGATTCAAGCTCATATTGAAAGCCGTGATGAGGGCAGGTTAAAATGCCGTCTGCTACATCGCCGCCATCCAGCGGCAAATTCAGATGTGCGCAAGCATTTTGAAAACAGGTAACGCTGCTGCCATTCTTGCTCAGCAAAATATCTTCCCCATCAAGAGTCATTTTGACAATGCCACCTTCCGGGATATCGTCCAGAGTCCCCGCCTCAAGCCAACCTGCTTCATGGTTTTGCGCAAACGGAGAGACGAATTGCACCCCACCATTAGCATTTGTCGGGGCGGCCAGCCCTTTGATTTGTTCAATTTTTGTAATTTCAGGACAATGAGCCTCGATCGCTTTTTTAACTCCGGCGGTGAAGGTTAGCATTGAGGCCGGGCAACCATCGCAAGCCCCAACAAACCGCACATCGACCTGGTTTGGCGGTTTAACCGCCACCAATTCGACATCACCGCCATGAGAGGCCAGCATTGGCCGCACGGAATCAAGCGCTTCCTCAACGCGCTCTTGCAGCGATGGTTTTACCAGACCAAAACGTCTAAGCACCGCATAAACGATCTCGTCACTCAACGCCCCTTTGAGCGCTCCTACAGCCGCCGGCTCAGATTTAACAGAGCGTATCAACCGTCTAAAGGCTTCCGCATGCAACTCATCTACTGACTTGCGATACGCTTTTACAACAGCCTGCTGCTCTGTCTCCCAATTGTCATAAATGGATTCTAAGCGCTCAATATCACGAATCATATCATCCAGAGTCGCAGGCTGATTTAGATTTACACTAGCGTCTCCCATGATATTGCGCCCTTTTCTTTATGCGTATTTCAGATTCTTAAACAGCAGAGGTTGTAGCGCGCCACCCAAAATGCCGGCAATAATTGCGCTGCCCCATATTGGCAGCGGCGTGAAATAGGCGATGGCAACAAGAATTGCCGCTGTCGCAAATATGCCAATAAGCGCCTGACGTAGAACCTCTCCGGTATTTTTGAAAAGGCGCCCTTGCAAAAAGAGCGTAATTGACGTTTTAACCATATCAAACATTGTCATTTCCCCTTAGATAAAACTAGCGATAACAAGGCCAACAATAACACCGACAATGCCTGCAATGGGCCCGTAAAACCCTCCCATCCAGCCAGCAACGCCATAGCCTATATGCTTTCCACCAACGATCATGCCGCCAATAGCGCCGCCGATAATGGACGCGATAATGCCTAATACCCAGGCAATGAGCAGTGATGTGATTGCCATATTGTGATCTCCTTGATTCTCTATACAGATTGACTTGCTTCCTAATGATTTATGCGCGAATTTTCTCGCTGCGCTTGATGACCTCTAAGCTCTTCCAAAACACCCGCTATAACCGCTGCATTTTGCGCCCCATTATGGGCGAGGAATATATCCTGAGCCTCTTCATAAAGGGATATGGCTGTAGCAACATTATTGGCATTTCCCTTCTCAGGCTTTTCGAAGTCATCCGGCAAATTCAACAGGCAATTTGCTTTATTGGATATTGTATTGGCATATTCAAACGGCGTTGTTTGCAATGTTCTGACCTTGAGCGCCTCTTCATAGGCCTCAAGCGCCCGCACATTATTTTCAACGAGGTGGCTCGACGATGAATATTGAAGCGCATTACCAAGATTGTTTTGCAACATGGCATATTCGGTCGGGTGATCGATGATATTGACAACGGTGAGACCTTCTTCAAAGGCTTGCACGGCCAATGCCTCGCGCATTTTTGCACGCTGGTCAGTAAATGGCATGGATAAAAATGCGGTTGCCAAATTATTCTGCAAGATCGCAAATTCTTTGGGATATTTCTTTTTATTGAACGTGCGCAAGGAACGCTGATAGGCGGAGATTGCATCCGTTATAACCGCTTTATTCATGCCGCATAAAGTCTGAATAACAAGCCCAAGATTCATTTCTGCCTCGGCTGTCTCTTCCGCTGTGCCGTGATCCTTGAATACCGCGCGCGCCGCCTCATAAAGTTCCCGTGCCCGCTCCAAATATTCACTGTCATTGGCGGGAATTGCCTGCAGGGCCGTGGCCATACGAGCCTGGATACGGGCGTGCAGAAGAAATTGTTCCGGGGGGCATTCGGCCAGCGCTTTTTCGTATAGCGAGACCGCGCTTAATAGTTGTTCAGGGGATTTTGGTTTGGCCTGAATTCCCATGGCAATTTCCATGAGCATTTCAGATTTTTCTGCCGCACTCGCATCTTCGTTTTTTATGGCTTCAATTGCAGCTTGAACTTCTTGTTGGACACGATTTGCCACTCATCCAATCTCCCTGATCCAGCCCGTAATTATGATTTTGTGCACTGAGAACTTGCGAGAAGGAATAACAAGGGAAGAAAGAACTGTCTAGCAATTTATCTATATGTAAACTTACTTAGCAGTTTTGAAAAAGCACGCCGCCCTAAGCCCCGCCATATCCTTATCCCAAACAAACCTGATTTCCCTTTTATGAAAATCATCAAGATCATGGGTTCTGAAAAAGTCAGGTGCGATTATAATTCGATCACCCGCGCTATTTCTCAGTTTTAGCAAATATCCACCACCGGATGTATTGCGAACAGGCAGAATATAAAAATCGCCCTCCCGCCGTAATAATATTACCGCGTCCAACCCTTCAAAATATTGCTCATATAAAGCAGCGGACAGATACAGGCTGCCTCGGCTCAAAATTATAGTTCCGCCACGAGACTGGTTATTTTCCATTATAAGTTTCTATGCGCTCGATAATTTTGCCGACAACAATGTCAGATGCGGCCAAAACAGCGTCAGATAGCTCCAGCCCCAATTCCAGCATTTCCGCCTCCACAAGGAAAACCGTAATTTCTTTTGGAAAGTCTTGTTTGAATATTTTACGCCCTGCATAAAGCGCATGATCCCACCGAAAATCATGGAGGTTAAAGCTGTCCGGTGGCTTACCCTCCAGCTCATGGCCGGGAACCTCAAACACAGCCCCGGGCTGGGAGCCGGTATTGCCGGCATCAATAATGATAAGAGAATCGGACCCCCGCGCCTTGAACATAACCCCCATACCGTCTGTTCCAGCGTCGAATATCTGTATATTTTTCAGATCTTTGCCGCGAATCTTTTCGAGAAGCCTGCGAACGACGATAATGCCCACCCCATCATCGCTTCGGTTAAGATTTCCGCACCCGATTATTGTCAGCATGTCTCATATCCGCCATAACCGGCATGACCATTCGGCCTCAACGGGTACATCAAGCTCCGGCAATTCGCAATAGCGCCGATGCACCAAATAGTACATACATGTCTCGCATGCCTGTTCGATATCCTCGTCCTCGATGGGGTAGAGAGTAAAGCCGCCGATGATGAGCCGCTGCTCGAGACTGCCATCACTCTGTCTTATGCGCGTTAAAACATCCTGAATTTGCTCTTGCGTATAGGCCCGTGGAAACACTTCTGTTTTAAGACCGTCTTTAAGCAGTTTTTCGGCTTGTTTGCGAATTTTATCATCACTGTCTGACATGATTATCTCTCAATCAGATCTTCCAAAGGCGGCACCACCAATTTGGCTCAACCGGTAAGGACAGTTCCGGCAAATCACACCATTTGCGATGAACAAGATAGTAAATACATTCCTGACAACGCATTTCATCTTCGCCATATGGATGATCTGTAAACCCGCCTATGACGAGACGACCCTCAAGATCATCGGGTTCAAGGGCACGCAATTCGTCAAGTATTTTAGAAAATTCAACGGCTGTCTCGGGAAATGGTTCGGTCTGGGTTTTAAGCCCATCACCGAGCAATGTCTTAATCTCCTTTAGGACTGCGCTAGAATTCTTGCCAAGTATAGCGCCCATTATGTGGCCTTTCGTTTGGGAGAAGCGGGGCGACCCATTGGAGTGCCCCGCTTAAATTCAATTAACCCGCACCCTTGCGAATAGGCAAAACAAATTAAGCCGTTCGGAAGCGTGCTAGTTCCTCACCCGTTTTCGCATCATGCGCATGTACGGTACACACCAAACAGGAATCATATGACCGGCAGACATGGCCAACCTCAACCGGATCACTTG
The DNA here is from genome assembly GCA_026989615.1 of Parvularculaceae bacterium. Classification (GTDB taxonomy): domain Bacteria; phylum Pseudomonadota; class Alphaproteobacteria; order Caulobacterales; family Parvularculaceae; genus S012-90. The sequence continues at coordinate 10,267 of JALSJA010000093.1, forward strand.
GGTCAGCAATTGGCGTGCCTATAAGCGCTTCTTCTATTGGCCCCCGAACATCATCATCCGTACGCGGCCCAACATTCCATGTTGTTGGTGCAATGATTTGATAATTCTTGATTTTGCCGCCCTCAACTTCAATCCAATGGCAAAGGGCGCCCCGGATAGCTTCTGTCGCACCCCAACCCTGACCATCTTGCTCTGTCGGCTTGATATACCAGTCATCATTGAGGCGAAATTCGCGCAAGATGCGTTCCATTTCGCGATAAATTTTAACCCCTTCATGCATACGCGCAAAGTGACGAAGCATAACGCTCGCACCGCCCAGTTTTTTATACATATCCAAAACCAGCGGATCCGTATGCTGCCACGACTCACCATGATCGCCACCGGCAACCAATTGGCGCGCCAATGGACCAGCTTCCAAACGACCGTCTTCCGCATGGGATACCGCGACCGACCACGAATACTTCCCGTCATGATCCATCTTGTTGTTCATTGTCGGTTTTGTCGTCCGGTCAAACGGATGCAGGCCCGATGGCTCATCATACCAGGCATGCTTGATGTCTTCACGGGTATGGATTTGATCCATCAATTTATGGGTATCAGCTTTGCCATCATAAACACCACTCTTCATAATCATGGCAGCATTACGGCCATCAATGGTCGGCTTATTATATTTATCTTCATGCGGCAGATAGCCCCAAGTGATATATTTACCATGGCCCTGACCATATTTGTCGAGACCAATATCCTGGGACATACGCCAAAACAAACCTAAATCAGAATTGGCATGGTTAGGACTTTCATCAAGCCAAGCCATAAAGTCATCATAGGACTTGATTTGTTCATAGCGCTCCAGCGAGCAGCCAAGCCACATGGACTCCAGCCAGTTTTGCTTGAAATGCTCGAGAATTGACCATGCGCGCGTTACATCGGTGAGTGTTGGCGCGCACATCACACCACCTGGAACCATATAGCTTGAATGGGGCCATTGACCACCAAGCAAGGCATAAATCTCAACAGGGCGCCCAGAGATTGTCACCCCCAGCTCATAATTTGTACCCGTAAACGGTGCCCAGCGCTTTACAGCCTCCTCATAGAATTTGCTCCGCTTGTAGTTTTTGTTGACATAGTCAATCATGAACAGGCCATAATGATGGCGCGGCAAGCTTTGCAGACTCTCCGCAAGCTGCCCCATATTACGCGCGAGAATAGCGTTGCGCGGCACTTCGGTGCCCCATGCCGTATCGAGCGCCCATGACGCACAGGTCAAATGGGAGGCACCACAAATACCGCAAGCACGCGGCGTAACAACAAGCCCTGCTTGCGGATCTTTGTCTTTCAAAATGACCTCAAAGCCACGGAACAGCTCTGCGCTCGCCCAAGCATTGACCACAACGCCGTCTTCAATATCGACACGAATGTCCAAATCGCCTTCAACGCGACCAACCGGAGAAATATCCAGTGTTTGTATAGCAGGATTAGCCATAGATTTTTATCCTTCAAAAGAATTTTACCTTGCCGTATTTTAAACGACGAACATGTCTTCTTCTGCCCATTCGGGCGATGCAGCTTTCGCCGCGCCTGTGAGCTTGATATAGCCTTTTTTATCAACCCCGGTCGGCAGATCCTTAGGCACACCCATGACCGTCTGGGTTTTAAACAAAGTCCCCGGCTCCAGATCAAAGAACGGAAATTCCGGCTCTGTACAACCGAGACACGGCATGCCCGCACGCGTTTTTGAGGATTGGCGGTTCCACAATATCCGATTACACGGGCTATGCGTCATCGGGCCACGGCAGCCAAGGTCATAAAACAGGCAGCCCTTGCGCTGGCCAAATTCCGTCGCGGACACCTTATAAGCAAAATGCATATTCCGCGTACAACCCGTCTGCGTGAAACTCGAGAAAAATGTTTTTGGCCGCTGGAACTCATCAAGCGTTAAGTCCCCAGCGCGCCCGGATGCAACGGCAACCAAAATCTGCGTAACCCAATCAGGGTGCGCCGGGCAACCCGGTATATTGATGACTGGCAGTCCCGATTTGGCGACAAAGTCTGGCCCCAAAAACCCACCCCGCTCGCGCTTCAGGAATTGCATACCTTCTGACTCGGACGGGTTTGGCGCCATGGCCGGAATACCGCCATATGTCGCGCAGTCTCCCAAAGCCACAACAAATTGTGCTTTATCCGACAATAACCGCACCCACTCTTTCATCGGCTTGCCAGCAAAGCGATTCCACTCGCCTGTTCCGTTGGGCGCATTTACAACGCTACCTTCAAAAACAAAAATATCCAGATCGGTTTCTCCGGAGACACATGATTCCATCAGCGCCTTCATATTGTCGCCAAGTTCAACCCCCAATGATGGGTGCCATAATATGTTAATGCCAAAATCGGTGACCAGATCGACTGCGCTCGGTTCCTCGGCATTCAGAAACGACATTGTGTTACCGGAACAAGCTCCACCCTGAAGCCACAGCAAATTGGCCATATTTTCCTCCTCGTTTATTGGTCGCGCAATTGCGTCTGAACATCATTCTAGGCTTGTTGTTTTTTTTGCCAAGACAAGCATATTTACAATTATCAATGCTTTCGCCCGACGGAAGAAATACACAATAAAATCAATGGTTAATAAATTTTGAGCGGCATTATTTCTTAAGGTTGGGGGTCAATGGAAACTTACTTTGCAGTCGCATTGCAAATAAAACTTTCACAGCATTGACCACAACCATGATTATCCGTGACGATTTCCGCATTTCGGGCACTCAACTTCAAGCAAATATCCAAACCAAATACCTTCACAGCGCGAACACCAATGCCCTGATAGTTGCTCTCTGGGAATGCCGTATTTCTCGCTCATTTTTCCATGCCCTAAATCATTAAAGGAGCTACCCGCTGCTTGCGGCGAAACCCGGGAGTGCGGAAAGGCAATAATTTCCGGCTTCAGCTTTTTATCAGATGCATTTTGATCATCGTCAGACATGGCTAGCTCAACCGGTATTGGCAAGTTGGTAACGTTTTATTTTATTGGCGAGGCCAACCCGGGATAGCCCCAACTCTTTTGCAACTTTACTTTGGTTCCAACGCAGCCTTCTGAGCGCTTCAGTGACAAGATGTTTTTCCAGACTTTCAACTTTCTCTTTTAATGTAGCTCCATCAAGAGGCAGGTTTGCGTATGAAGCCTTGAAAGATGTGTCCGGTATGATGGCGGAAAATTCTTCAGACATATGGCGGCTGGTCAGATATTCACCGTCGCTTGCCAGCGCGACCATACGCTGAATTTCATTCTCAAGCTCTCGCACATTGCCTGGAAACGGGTGGAGCTGCAAGCGATCAAGCACATCATTGGATATCCCCAAGAGGTTCACATTGGTCAGTTCCGTATATTTTTGCGTAAAAAACTCTGCCAACACCGCAATATCCTCTCGCCGTTCCCGTAACGGCGGAACAACCAGTTCAAACCCCTTTAGACGAAAATACAAATCCTGCCGATAGTCGCCTTTAGCCACCATTTCAGAAAGCCGCCGATTGGAGGCACAAATAATTCTCACATCGCAATGATAGACACGATCCGAACCCAAAGGCTTGACCTCACCCTCCTGCACCAAGCGAAGCAAACTAACCTGAAAGGCTGGGGAAATTTCTGATATTTCGTCCAAAAACACAGTCCCGCCATCTGCCGCCCGAAACAGCCCTAGCCTGTCACTGATAGCGCCCGGAAATGCGCCACGCACATGACCGAACAATTCGGAATGCAGCATCTCATCTGATATGCCCCCGCAATTTTGCACAATTAACGGACTATCCGTTCTATTTGAGTTAAAATGAATAGCCCGAGCCATAAGCTCCTTGCCTGTGCCGGTCTCACCCTGAATGAGAATTGGCAAGTCCGTGCGGGCCGCCTGTTTGGCAATATTACAAAGCTCCGCCATCGACTCTGACACATAGACCAATTTTTCAAAATTGCTGCAATCGGCAGAAACCTTTCCACCTGGCCTATTGGCAAAGACCGGACTGTCATCATCAAGTTTTAGCTCTCTTGATATCAACCTATGGCGCCGGGATAGTTCGGCCGCTTCAAGAGCCCGCTTTACCACCATGCCAACCTGCTCGGCATCGATCGGCTTTCTGATAAATTGATAAATCGCGGCGCGTTCAGCAGCTTCGCGATTTTTCTTATTGCCCCCATTGGATTCCTTGACCAATATTCGCATGGCATTGGGACAGATAACTCGGCATTGTTGAAGAACATGCAGGGCACTTTCCCCCTCAAGAGAGGACTCGCAAATCACAAGATCTATATTGGCATCTTCCGCAAGTTTCAGTGCCTTTTTTTCGGTGTTGGCGACGAGCACCCTATAACCATATTCATTGGTGAGCACTGATTTGGCGGCCGCCCATTCTTGCTCGTAAGTAATTGCCAGCAATATTGTGCTAACACTCGCCATTCGCCAAAACCTTATTATCTATTTGCATACTTTCTTAGCATAACGGCAATGGGGGCGCAAGGAGAAGCATTTACCCCCTCATGCGCTCAACATGCAAGCTGACCCTTGTCACTTGTCACGCATACGCGCCAAATCATATCCGCCCCCCTCACAAAGGTTTGCCACTTCCAGTCTTGAGCAGAATCAGGGCGCCACAAGGCCAAGCGCTTTGATCTTGCCCGCGGCTTTCAAATTCTGTTTTTGGCCTGCCCTGCCGGTCCTTCTGCGCCTAAAAACCTTTCACTGGAAGGTTTTTCCTGCCTTCGGCAGATCGGCTACGAAGGGACCAAAAATTTTGGCTTTGCCAAACCGTAGTAGAGAGTCTTCCCTGCCACTGCCGTGGCCTTCAAATTCTATTTTTCATCCACTGGATGAAAAATTTTGGCTTTGCCAAACCGTAGTAGAGAGTCTTCCCTGCCACTGCCGTGGCCTTCAAATTCTATTTTTCATCCACTGGATGAAAAATTTTGGCTTTGCCAAACCGAATTTGAAGTGGTGCGGACGCCCGGACTTGAACCGGGACGGCTTTACAGCCGACAGATTTTAAGTCTGTTGTGTCTACCAATTCCACCACGCCCGCTAAAGACCGAGAAATAGACCGCCATGGATTAGCGCATTTTAGCAAAAAACAACAGGCTTTCTTGACCGCCAATCAAAAAATCAGCACTCCACCACATTCACCGCCAAACCGCCCTCGCTCGTCTCTTTATATTTGGAATTCATATCAAGCCCGGTCTGGCGCATGGTTTCGATCACCTGATCAAGGGAAACCTTATGGGGTCCGCTGGAATTAAGCGCCAGACGCGCGGCGTTCACGGCTTTGACCGCGCCAATGGCGTTGCGCTCAATGCAAGGGATCTGCACCAGCCCGCCCACAGGATCACAGGTCAGGCCAAGATTGTGCTCCATGGCAATCTCCGCCGCATGCTCCACATCCTCCGGCGCCCCGCCCCACACGGCGGCCAATCCGGCGGCGGCCATGGAGCAGGCCACCCCGACCTCCCCCTGACACCCCATCTCGGCGCCGGAAATCGACGCCCGCTGCTTGTAAAGCATGCCGATGCCAGCGGCAGTACAAAGAAGAATACGGATTTTTTCGCGCTCGGTCACGCCTTCATTGGCGCAATAAAATTTAATCACTGCCGGAATGATCCCCGCCGCACCATTGGTCGGCGCAGTTATCACCTGTCCGCCCGCAGCATTTTCTTCATTCACTGCCATGGCAAAGACATTCAGCCAGTCAAACAAGGCTTCACGCTCATTGGGCACGCGGCTGGTAAGTTTTCGATAAAGCTCCGGCGCCCGCCTTTGTACCTTCAATCCCCCGGGCAATTCGCCCTCTTTATGCAAACCCCGCTCAATGCATGCCGCCATCACCTGCCAGATTTTATCGAGCCGCGCAAAGGTCTCTTCCCGCGGGCGAAAGGCATCCTCATTGCGGGCAATGATCTGGTGAATGGCCAAATTCTCCCGCGCGGCAATTTCCAATAATTCCGCGCCGGAAGAAAACGGATAGGCCTGCTCAATCTTTTCTTCTTCCCGACACGCCCCCATCTCGTCAGCCCGCCGCACAAACCCGCCGCCGATAGAAAAATAACGTTGCTGCAACAGGCTTTCGCCCGCCCCGTCAAAAGCTTCCAGATCCATGCCATTGGGATGCTCCGGCAATACCACATCGCCGCGAAAATCAAGGTCCTGCGGCAGTGTAAAATCAATCTCCCTTTGCCCCAAAAGACAAAGCCGCCCGCTTTCCTTCACCGCCGCAACCCGTTGATCGGCGCTGGTGCAGTCAATTTTATCGGGGCAATCCCCCATCAGGCCAAGATAAACCGCCCGATCTGTGCCATGGCCAATCCCGGTCAATGCCAAAGACCCATAAAGCGTGACCTTTACCCGGGCAATTTTTTCAAACAGCCCCGCCGCTTCTGCCTCCAGCAAAAAACGCCGGGCAATAATCATCGGTCCCAAAGTGTGGGAGCTCGAAGGCCCGATGCCGATTTTGAATATGTCAAAAACGCTGAGGATAATCCTACCCCTTTTGCCCGCCCTCATCCGGGCGCTTGGTCCCTTCTATCACTTCCGGTTCACTGCCTAAAGAGCGAAACAGCGCCGCAACCGCTTCGGCGGCCTGCTCGGCCAAAGCCTTGTCGAGAGATTTGACCACGATGGAAAGATTATGCCCCTTGCCGGTTTTGCCCGGATAGGATCCGATTTTCACCCCGTAAAGGGCCTGTTCAATCGCCCGCAAGCCTTCCGCCAGCTGGCTTTCCAGCCCCTTGCCCATAATCGTCACCACATGGTCCGCCCGGCCATGGTCAAGGCGATAATCCACATCTTCAAGCATGGATTGCATGATCGCCGGCACCCCGGCCAGCACAAAAACATTTTCAATCTGAAAGCCCGGCGCCCCTGAAACCGTGTTTTTAATCAGGATCGCCCCTTCGGGAATGCGCGCCATGCGCAAGCGCCCTTCAGTCAATTCCTCCCCCCGCGTCTGATACCATTCCTGCAACAAGGCTTTGGCCTCCTCGCTAATCGGGCACCCAACGCCAAAAGCCTCGGCAATGGCGCTGGCGGTTATATCATCATGGGTCGGACCAATACCGCCAGAGGTAAAGACATAATCAAATCCCGTCCGCAATTCATTCAACGCGCTTGCAATGGCCTGGCTCTCGTCAGCAACAATGCGCGCTTCGCCGGTTTTGATGCCGCGATCGGCCAGCCATCCGGCAATGTAATGAATATTCATATCGCGGGTGCGCCCCGAGAGTAATTCATCGCCTATGGCCAATATGGCAGCATTTTTTCTTGTTTTTGACATATCGCTTTTTATGGGGGGGTTATATCAGGCGTGAATACATATTAGTGTGGGTTTGAAACCATCAGAGAGAGGATTAAACATGTTCAAAAGAATTTCCCAACAGTTTATCATTGCATGTGTTGCCATCGCCATTTTTACAGGCCTTTCCACCAATATGGCGTTGGCAAAAATTTCCAACCCCACAGGCATAATGACCAATCTCTCCACCCCCAATCTACTCTCATTTTTTCTAGAATTAAACATGTCTCCGGAAGTGGTATATACAAGCGACGGAATGAGCTATCTGACTATGAGTGACCCGGATTCAGGGTTATCGATAGCGGCTGCTCCCGAAGCTTGCGAAGAGCAGAAATGTGTTGCCATTACTCTTGCCATAATCTTCAGCGGTGATCAATTATCCAGTGAGAGGCTTGACTATTACAATAAAAATATAAACTTTATTAAAGTTTCAAATTTCGAAGATCTCAATTATGTAATGATCACCCGCTATGAAATTGCAGATTATGGAATTCCACGGGGCAATCTGGAATCCAGCCTGGCCAATTTAATCGCTTTGGCGCTAAGTGTTAAAA
>JALSJA010000094.1 GCA_026989615.1 Parvularculaceae bacterium
GGAAGTGCTTCTTATTGGTTTTGATCGCGTGACAATTTTTCTTCTTCATATTGAATGCCCCAGCCGATCAATTGTCGCCACAGGGATTCAACCAGTTCCGGCGGCATATCAGCGGCGGCGGCGCGTTTTTTGACGCGATCCACAACCTGCTGGATACGCCACGGCACGCGGGCTTCGGAGGGGGCATTTTTTAACTGCCAGGCCCGGTCCACATAGCCCCAGCGCTCAATCAGCAAATCCACCAGAGCATCATCGAGGCGGTCTATTTCATGGCGCACATCATCCATGCTGGCGCAGTCATCGGGTTTTTTGGAGGTCATTCTGGTTTATCCATCTCGCGCTGATCCATTTCTCTGGTGATGATTTCCACATCGCCTTCGAGTATTTTATGCACCGGGCATTTATCGGCTATTTCAAGCATGCGCTTTCTTTGCGCTGCGTCAAGCGTGCCATCCAGTGCGATGCTGCGGGTAAAGCGGGTGCCAATGCCTTCGACCTTTTGTTGCTGGATCAGTACCGAAATACCATCCACATCCCAGCCCTTGCGGTCCGCATACATGCGAAGGGTGATAGAAGTGCAGCCGCCAAGGGCGGCGGAGAGAAATTCTATCGGGGTCGGGCCGGTGTCGAGCCCTTTATGGCTTGGGGGTTCATCAATGGTGACCACATGGCCGCGGACCAGCCCGTGATTTTGATAATTGCCAAGGCGGGTTTCGCGCACCAGAACCTGCCCCACACCCGGCCCTTCTTCGCGGGCCTGTTCCGGCAAAAACCGCGAGCCCCAAGCGGCAATAATCTCTGCGGCATAAGAAGTGTCTTTTTGATCGCTCAGCAAATGGTCACTCTCATCGAGAGAGACAAAGCTTTTGGGGTGTTTGGCTTGCTCAAAAATCTGCCTTGCATGGTCAATACCAACAATAGTGTCGCGCGGGGCATGAAGAATGAGCAGCGGTTTTTTCAATTCTGCGGCGCAGTCTAGAACCTTGCGCCCGGCAAGATCGTCGAGAAATTGCTGCGTAATCGTAAAAGGCCTGCCACCAATATTGATCGAGGCGGGGGCTTTGCCATCGCCCATCCCTGTCAGTAAATCTGCCAAATGGCCGGTATTGGCCGGGGCATTGATGGTGGCGACAGCCTTGACAAAATCCAACTGTCCGGCAGCGCATAAAACCGCTGCACCGCCCAGAGAATGGCCAATCATCAAAGCGGGGGCTTGTCCCTCATTGGCCATGAAGCGGGCAATTGCCACAAGATCATCAATATTGGACGAAAAATTGCTGGAAGCAAAATCGCCTTCGGAATCCCCAAGGCCGGTAAAGTCAAACCGCACCACGGCTATGCCTTTTTCGGTCAAGGCCGAGGCAATGCGCCGGGCGGCGTGTCCGTCCTTGCCGCAGGTGAAACAATGGGCAAATAGCCCATAGGCGCGGACAGTCCCTGTGGGCAGGTCAAGCCGGGCCGCCAGCAAATTGCCCTTGGGGCCGGGAATTTCAAGACGGATGGCTTTGCTGCTCATGGGTCGGGCCTTTTAACTTTAGAAAAAACTTATGTATAAATAACCCTTTTCGCGGGTAATAAAAGATATGAATCTCACCATAGGGGACAGCTTTGGCCGAGGTCAGGGTTAAAATTAAAGAGCTTACAGGAATAAGAAGAGGTATTGAGTATCCTGTCAGCCTGCCTATATGATGGAGACGCAATAAAGCGAAGACGTAAGAGCCCGCGGTTTCTGGCTCAAAACCGAAAAGGCTCTAGAGGGCTGGAACGATGAATTTTATGGGGCGAGTATTTATATTACTGACAGGCGCTGTGCTTGGGTTTGCGGTCTCATTGACGCTGCTTCCGCAGGAGCTTGCGGCTGCGATTACCAATGACCCCGCCCGAGTGTTTGCGCTGGTTGGCTCCCATCTTGGTTGCTTTGTATCGCTTGCATTGGAATGGCTGCAGCAATTTACGGTTCTATAGGGTCAGGCCCCTTCGACTTGGCCCAGGCTGTCGAGACAAAGACTGTAATAATTTTTTAGGTGCTGGCGGCTTTCGCCTTTTCATAAGCCTCGCTGAGCGTCAGCCATTGCTCTTCACTCTCGGATAGTTTTTGCAAGAATTGCGCCCGCTGTTGTGACAGTCTGGTTGCTTTGTGGAGATCCTGCTCAAACAGGCCGGGGGCAGCGAGGGCTTCATCAATCCGCGCAATCTCGTTATTTATTTTTTCCATCTGTGTTTCCAGCGCGACAACTTTTTTCTTCAGCGGGCTTAAAGCAGCGCGGGCTTCGGCGGCCGCTTTTCGGCCCTCTTTTCGGGTCAGGGAGCGATGGGACGTATTTGTGGCGTTTTTCTCGCCATTGCTTTTGGCGGTTTTGCCGGTATCCAAGATCAATTTTCGATAATCATCGAGATCGCCGCTATAGGGGGTGACCGCGCCATCCTTGATGAGCCACAGGCGATCGGCAATGGCTTTGGCGAGCCATGTGTCATGGGTGATGAGAATGACGGCCCCCTGATAGTCATTCAGGGCCCGGGTCAGGGCTTCGCGACTATCCATGTCGAGATGATTGGTTGGCTCGTCGAGGATCATAAGATGCGGCCCGGTAAAAGTGATAAGCCCAAATAGAAGGCGCGCTTTTTCTCCGCCGGAAAGTTTTTCAACCTTGATATCGGCCTTTTCCGGGCCAAAGCCGATTTGGGCGGTGCGGGCACGGATTTGCGCTTCGGTGCCGTCCGGCATGAGCGGGCGAATATGGTCAATGGCGCTCTGGCCGGGTTTTAATTCATCAAGCTGGTGCTGGGCAAAATAGGCGATACGGAGCTTTTTTGATTTGTAAAGATTGCCGGATTGCACCGCGAGGCGGCCTGATATGGCTTTCACCAAAGTTGACTTGCCTTGACCATTGGCCCCCAAAATTGCGATGCGGTCATCCTGATCGATACGCAGATTGACATCGCGCAAAACCGTTTTGTCGCCATAGCCAAGTTGTGCCTGTTCGAGGCGAATGATGGGCGGGGCCATGGGCGGTTTTGGATCGGGGAAATGAAAAGGCGTGGTGCGCTCTTCAATGGGGATTGCGATATCCTTCATCTTCTCCAGCATTTTCACCCGCGATTGCGCCTGACGGGCTTTGGAGGCTTTGGCCTTGAAGCGATTGATGAAGCTTTCCATATGGCGCTTGGCCGCTTCCTGTTTGGCGGCGCCGGCCATGGCCTGTGCGCGCTGTTCGGCGCGGCGGCGAATATAGGCGTCATAATTGCCGGGTTGTATTGTCAGCTTGGCGTTTTCCAGTGCCAGCGTGTGGGTCATGGCGCTGTTCAGGAGCGAGCGGTCATGGGAGATGATGAGGGCGGTATAGGGGAAGCGTCGCAAATAGGTCTCGAGCCATATAGAGCCCTCAAGGTCGAGATAGTTGGTGGGCTCATCCAGTAGCAAAAGGTCCGGCGCAGAAAACAATACCGCCGCCAGCGCAACCCGCATGCGCCAGCCACCGGAAAAATCAGCGCAGGGCAGGCTTTGCTCATGATGGGAAAAGCCCAGCCCGGACAGAATAGTGGCGGCGCGGGCCTCGGCGGAATGGGCCTCGATATCGGCAAGGCGGGTTTGTATTTCGCCAATGCGATGGGGGTCGGTGGCGTGCTCGGCTTCGGCCATCAAAGCGGCGCGCTCGCTATCGGCGGCCAGCACCGTATCCAGCAGGCTGTCATTGGTGCCGGGGGCCTCCTGCGCTACAAAGCCGAAACGGCGCCCCTTGCGCAGGGAGATAGAGCCATCATCGGGGGCTATTTCCTCGCGGATAAGCCGGAACAGGGTCGATTTGCCAGTGCCGTTTTTGCCGGTAAAGCCAACTTTCCAGCCATCGGCAATGACGGCGGTGGCCTGATCGAACAGAACGCGCCCTTCAATACGGAAAGTAAGATCATTGATATGCAACATGAGGGAGTGCTTAAGGTGCCTGCGGGCGAAAGGGAAGAGGCGAAATCTCTTGTCTCACG
>JALSJA010000095.1 GCA_026989615.1 Parvularculaceae bacterium
GCTCGGCCTGTTATTGCAGACCCGGCAGATCAAAAAAATGGTCTCGTCCTATGTGGGTGAGAATGCAACTTTTGAAAAGCAATATCTCTCCGGCGAACTGGAGCTTGAATTTAATCCCCAAGGCACGCTGGCTGAACGTATTCGCGCAGGCGGCGCGGGCATTCCCGGATTTTATACCAAAACCGGTGTCGGCACGCTGATTGCCGAGGGCAAGGAAGAAAAAATATTTGATGGCGAGCGCTATATTCTGGAAACCGGCTTGACGGCTGATTTGAGCATTGTCAAAGCGTGGAAGGGCGATAGCCAAGGCAATCTTTTATTTCGCAAAACCGCACGAAATTTCAATCCGATGATGGCAACAGCCGGCAAAGTGACCGTGGTTGAAGTAGAAGAGTTGGTCGAGGTTGGCGAACTGGACCCAGATTGCATTCACACGCCGGGCATTTATGTGCAGCGTATTATAAAAGGCAATTTTGAAAAACGCATTGAACAACGCACTATTCGCGAAAGGGAGACGGCTTAAATGACAGACGCAAATGGCTGGACCCGCAATCAAATGGCCGAGCGCGCCGCGCAAGAATTGCAAGACGGTTTTTATGTCAATCTCGGTATTGGTATTCCGACCCTGGTTGCCAATTACATTCCCGACGGGGTCGATGTCACCTTGCAATCGGAAAATGGCATGCTCGGCATGGGGCCTTTTCCCTATGATGATGAGGTGGACGCCGATTTGATCAATGCCGGCAAGCAGACGATTACCGAATTGCGCCGCACCTCCTATTTTTCCTCGGCTGACAGTTTCGCCATGATTCGCGGCGGGCATATCGATTTGTCCATTCTTGGGGCCATGGAAGTATCTGAAGAAGGCGACCTTGCCAATTGGATGATCCCCGGCAAGATGGTCAAGGGCATGGGCGGGGCCATGGACCTTGTGGCTGGCGTTAAGCGCGTGGTGGTGGTGATGGATCACGCTTCCAAAAAAGGCGCGCCAAAGCTGCTGAAAAAATGTTCCCTGCCGCTTACGGGCGTGCAAGTGGTTGATCGCGTCATCACCAATTTCGGGGTGTTTGATGTGATGGAGGGCGAAGGCAAGCTGAAAGTTGCTGAGCTTGCCCCCGATATTTCACTGGATGAGGTCAAGGCCAAAACCGAAGCGGAGCTGGTGGGTTGAAACCCTAATTCGGTTTTGATTCAATCAAAACCGAAAAGGCTCTAATCACAGGGCGCGTCGTGAATTTCCGCATCGCCCAGAGCATTTTTACATTCCTGCAAGGCTTTGCCATGCAGGCGCGCTTCTTCCACATAATGGGCCGCGCCCATCAGGGCCATTTTGTCCTCGCCGGGTTTCAAGTCGCGCAATTTGCGCGCCGGTAAGCCGCCCCACATTTCGCCCGATGGCACGCGTTTTTTCGGACCGACAAAAGCGCCGGCGGCAACAAAGCTGCCGCCCTCGATCACCGCACCGTCCAAAACACTGGCCCCCATGCCCACAAAGCCTTGTGATTCTATGGTGCAACCATGGAGCATGCAGCGATGGCCGATGAGAACATTATCGCCAATCAGGACAGGCAATCCACCCACAGAAGGATCATCCACATGAATGATGGTGCCGTCCTGCACATTGGAATTGGCGCCGATGACAATGGCATTGGTATCCCCGCGCAACACGCAGCCATACCAGACACTGGAATTTTCCCCGATGGTCACATCGCCAATGATAACCGCCCCCGGCGCGATAAACGCAGTTTTATGGATATTCGGCGTTTTGCCGTGAAAGGGAAGAATAAGAGGGGTCATGATATTTTTCTCATTGCGTATTTATGCGCTCCAGCATTTGTATAATCTCGGTCATTTTCTCATCATCAACCAAGAGATTAATATTGGCGGTTTTATTCCATTCCCCGCGCAGGGCGAATTTGTCCTTGTCGGCGCCGACGGAAATTTTTGCGTAAACACCCTGCAGGGAAGTCGCCTGTTTGTCCTCGAGCTTGGGCGGGGTAAAGCGCCAGAAATGCGGTGCCTTGCGGCAAGTGCCTGCAACCCGCCCCTGTGCGGGCACGGAAGACAAGACCCGCACCCCGTAAACATGACCTTGCTGGTCGATATTGAACACAATCTCGCAAGCGCCATCGCGCTTGGCCAGAACAGAGCGGTTGAAATGGAGATCTTCCACGCAGCTATAGACCGGCATGGGGCCATTGTCGAAGCGATAGCAATCTTGCCCAAGCGGGGTTTGCAGACCGATATAGATCGGCTTTTCGGCGTCAGCGCTTATGGGGGCATCTATCTTTAGGGGTGTAAAGGCAGCGCAAGCACCAAGGGACAAAATCCCAAGCGCAAGCGCCATTAACCGGACAATTTTACCGCGATAAATTGGCAAGAAAGACAAAAGACCCCTCCAGAAATATTTCATGGGGGGCCATAATGGGCGGGAAAGGGGGCAAAGGTCAATCTTGCCCGCCTTCAACTAGAACTCAGCCTATGGGCCTATTCTTCATTGCCTTCGGCATCACTTTCTGCCTCTGCCTCCTCTTCGATGGCATCTTCATTCCAGTGATAAATGCGCTTGACCATGCAGCGCTCAATACCAAAGCCGGTATTGTCGGTGAAAAAGGCTGAATCAGACACCAGAATTGTGTCGCCGCGAGACAGGCAGGATGAGCGCGAGGCCAGTTTTACCGCCTGAACCGAGCGCAGATTTGAGCAAATGCCGCTAAAGGTCACGAGATAGCGATCTTTGACACTGCGCCGTAAAATCAGCGCGTCCCGGTCATAGCGCTTGAACCCGTTGATCGAGCGGGTGAAGCAAAGATTGGTCACTTCTTCCCCAAGGCGCGGATCACCTTCAGCGGAAAACTCTTTTTTCGATTTTTCGCCTTCCCCGGCTGTGGCGGACAAGGGGGCGGCAAAAACTGCCAAAGCGGCCATGGCCGACAGGCCCAGGGCAATATTTTGTAAGGGATTTTGGGGCATTTGAGAGGTCTCCTTCAAAAGAGATGATAATGGATGTGTGACGCATTTCCCCTCAGCGCCTCCATTATGGCGTGGAATTTCACTGATTACCAGTTTTTCAAGCAGGCAAAGCCTTTATTTTACCCGCATTATTGGGCATTGTGCGCCCCACATGCGTAAAAGAGCATAAGGTTTCCGTATCGGGGCAGAAACAGCGCTCCAAAGAGTAGAAAATAGTTATGAGCAAAGCTACCCAACCCCTCCTTTCCGTTCAGGACCTTGTGGTCGATTTTTCGACCCCTGATGGCACCGTCCATGCGGTCAAGGGCATTTCTTTCGATGTCGGGGCCGGGGAATGTGTGGCGATTGTTGGCGAATCCGGGTCCGGCAAAAGTCAGACCTGTCTGGCGGCCATGGGGTTGCTGGCCTCCAATGGGACAGCCGGCGGCAAGGCGCTATTTCGCGGCGAGGATTTGCTGACCAAATCCGATAAAAAATTACGCACAGTGCGCGGCAATGATATTGCCATGATTTTTCAGGACCCGCTGACCTCGCTGACCCCGCATATGCGCATCGGGACCCAGATGCAGGAAGTTTTGCGAGTCCATAAGGGGCTGACCGGAGCGCAGGCGGAAAAGCGCATGACGGACCTGCTGGAACTGGTGCGCATCCCCGAAGCCAAAAAGCGCTTACGGCAATATCCCCATGAGCTGTCCGGCGGCATGCGCCAACGGGTGATGATTGCCATGGCGCTGCTTACCGATCCGGCCCTGTTGATCGCCGACGAACCGACAACAGCGCTTGATGTGACGGTACAGGCGCAAATTCTTGATATTCTGGTTGATCTCAAAAACGAGATGCAGATGGGCATGGTGTTCATTACCCATGATATGGGTGTGGTGGCGCGCATGGCGGACCGGGTTCTGGTCATGCGCTATGGAGATTTTGTTGAACAGGGCAGCGTCAATGAAATTTTCTATGAACCAAAGGAAGACTACACAAAAATG
>JALSJA010000096.1 GCA_026989615.1 Parvularculaceae bacterium
CGCTGCAAATTGTCACCCCCGGCGTGCGGCCTCATGGCACCAGCGCCAATGATCAAAAGCGCGTGGTCACCCCGACCGAGGCGATAAAATCCGGTGCTGATTATCTTGTGGTCGGGCGGCCCATATTGGCTGCGTCATCACCGCAAAAAGCCGCAAAAGATATTGTTTTGGAAATCAAACAAGCGCTATGAAATATAGCATTTGATAGGTCTTGCGCCAATCTTTTTTTGCCTGAACCAATTTGGCAAACAGTCCGGGGCAAAGGCATGTTTTCTGCCCCGCCGCCCCTTTATGGCGCCCTATCAGGGCTTGGCGAAGCGTGTTATTAAGGATAGATTAACCAAGGTTAAAAAGGGGAAGGTCAGATCATGAGCCGTATTGAAGCAATTTTTGGAGGCATTTTACTCCTTGCCGTGGTTGCGGCGATTTCCTTTACCGCTTTGAGCAATGGCGCATTTAGTGGCTTTGGTGGCAAGCCCGGCACCCAGGTTATTGCGGGCGATATTTCCGGCAGTCTGGCCGATATGGACCAGTCCGTTTTTGATCTGGACAGGGATAGCGCCCTTTGTGGCTGCTATGAGCGTGGCTTTGCGGTTTCCCGAAGCGGCTATGGCCTGCAATCGGTAGAATATCAATCCGGATTTTCCGCCTGCCGTCAAAGCCTTGGCAGACAAGGCGGCGAAGCCTGGAGCACGGGCTGGAGCAAAGGCCAGGAGGGCAAATTGTCCCAGCGCAGCTGTAAATTTTACCTCAACTCCCTGAAAATCTCCCGCTAAAAAATGCTTATTGTTGTTATGCGCACGGGCTGATCCACCTGCGCCCAAATATGCGATAGTTTCAAGCTACGCTCAGAACCCATACACAGCAAATCCCATATAGAACAAGACCTGTTTCTTTGTCGAAATGATTATTCTGATCGCAGCGGGCGCTGCATCAAAGCATTGATGATAACATCGACCTCGGCGCCCTTTTCGACAATATCGGCAACCCCCTGACAGATTGGCATTTCCACCCCTTGGCGTGCAGCCAGCTCTATGACCGCCACCGCAGAGGCGGCCCCTTCGGACACGGAATTGCGCTGATTGAGAATTTCCTGCGCCCTTTTGCCCTGTCCTATTTCGAAGCCCAAGGACATATTGCGCGATTGGCGCGAAGAACAGGTCAAAATCAGATCACCCAGCCCCGAAAGCCCGGCCAAAGTCCCGGGGCTTGCGCCCATGGCCAGTCCGAGGCGTTGAAATTCCACAAATCCCCGCGCCATCAGGGCCGCTTTGGCACTTTCCCCAAGGCCGCGCCCCTCGACAATGCCGCAAGCAATGGCAAGAACATTTTTAACCGCCCCCCCAAGCTCTGCACCGATAATATCCGAGGACGCATAGGGGCGAAAACTGGCGCTTTGCAGGCTGGCGAGCCAACGCCCCTGTAATTCCCGGTCCGGACAGGCAAGCGTCACGGCGGTTGGCAGGCCCTTGGCCACATCGCGGGCAAAACTCGGGCCTGACAATACGGCGCCCTTTGCTTCTGGCCATACTTCTTCCAGCACTTCATTCATCAGCTTCAAAGTGCCGCGCTCAACCCCTTTGCAGCACAGGGCGACCGGTATGGCCACATGGTTTAAGGCATCAGCCAGAAGGGTTAAAATGCTTCTGGCCGATTGCGCCGGGGCGACAAATAACAGCGCTTCGCATCCGGCCATACCCGCCAGATCCGTAACCGCCTTCAGACTGGTCGGCAGGCTTACCCCCGGCAGATAGACCATGTTTTCATGGGTCTCATTGACTGCATCTGCGACCTGAACATTGCGCGACCACAGCAGGGTTTCACGGCCATTTTGCGCGCACAGGCTGGCCAGAGCCGTGCCCCAGCTACCGGCACCAATAACGCCCATTTTCGCGAAAACTTTTGCACCTTGTACCGGGTCTTTATCACTCACGCTTTTGGTCCTTTTTTGCCGCCCCCATGGCGCGGTCCTTCGGGATTATTGTCAAGAGGCCAGCGCGGGCGTGCCGCAAACTCCATGGCCTGCTCCGTAGGCGGCACCGCATCGGCGCGGATCATCTCCAACCCCGCCCATGCAATCATGGCCCCATTATCGGTGCAAAGTTTCGCAGGCGGAACGATCAAATGCCAATCATGGGTTTCGGCCATGGCCTGCAGGGTGGATTGCACCGTCATATTGGCCGCGACACCACCGGCCACCACCAATTGACGCGGACTGTGCTGCCCCTCCAGCAAGCGCTCACAAGCAGCCAGAGCGGCTTTGGTTCGCGCTGCCAGATGGTCGGCCGCAGCCTGCTGGAAAGAAGCGGCAATATCGGCTTTAAGCTGATGATCATCGCCCGCATCCAGCTCCTGCTCCAGCAAAAGCCGCGTTGCTGTTTTCAGGCCTGAAAATGAAAAATCACATCCCTCGCGCTTATGCAAAGGGCGCGGCATAGCAAAGCGATCCGCCCGGCCTTCACGCGCCAGGGATTCAAGATGGGGCCCGCCCGGCGATGGCAGACCGAGCAATTGCGCTATCTTGTCAAAAGCCTCCCCGGCGGCATCATCAATGGTCGTACCAAGGCGGCGAAAACTGATGGCGCTTTCAACCCACAGCAATTGGGTATGGCCACCGGAGACCAGTAATACCAGAAACGGAAAATCTATATTTTCAACCATGCGGGCGGTAAGCGCATGGGCCGCCAAATGGTTGACCGGAATAAGCGGTATGCCATGGGAAAGGCTGATCGCCTTGGCAGTGGTCAGACCAACCATCACCCCGCCCACAAGCCCCGGCCCCGCCGTCACCGCAATAGCGTCAATATCGGCCATGGTGCATTTTGCCGCATCCAAAGCCTGCTCGATAATATTATCGACCCGCTCCACATGGGCCCGCGCAGCAATTTCCGGCACCACCCCCCCATAATCCGCATGATCGGCAAATTGGCTGTGAATAATATTGGCAAGTATATTTGCCGCTTCTTGTGCCGCATCGGGCGCGGGGCATTTGCACGGGCCGCGAATTATCGCCGCAGCGGTTTCGTCACAACTCGTTTCGATACCGAGAAGAGTTAGGTTTTCCTTTTTCTTTGCTAAGGCCGCATTCATAGGCCCTGCCATACAGCAAGAGGGTTGTTTTTGCCAAGCCGAACCTTCAAGGCAATTGCCTTTCTACCAAGGCGGCTTTATGCCAAGCCCTATGACGGATTTGAAAAAAATCACTATTGCCAGCCGTGCTTCGCCTCTGGCCATGGTCCAGGCGCGGGCGGTGCGCGCCATGCTGGCCGAGCTTGACGGGCTTACAGCCTATGAAGCAGAGGCGCATTATCCGATCTTGGCCCTTACCTCCTCCGGTGACAGGAATCTCGCCGATTCCCTGGCCAATGCTGGTGGCAAAGGGCTTTTTACCAAAGAGATTGAGGAAGCCGTTTTATCCGGCACGGCGGATCTCGCCGTCCATTCCATGAAAGACATGCCCGCCGAACTACCCGAGGGGCTTGTCATTGGCGCCATACCGAGGCGTGAAAACCCGGCTGACAGTTTCATTTCCAAAATCGCCGGAACCATTCGCGCGCTTCCTAAAAAATCTGTGGTCGGCACATCTTCTGTCCGGCGGCGGGCGCAATTACTGCATCGCCGCCCGGATCTCGAAATCGTGCCCTTGCGCGGCAATGTCGGCACCCGATTGAAGAAACTGGCCAAAGGCGAAGTGGCTGCCACTTTTCTGGCCGAAGCGGGCTTGCGCCGTTTGGGGCTCGACCTTCTCAACAGAACTGTTTTGGATCCGAAAGAGCATCTACCCGCTCTAGCCCAAGGGGCTTTATGTTTGGAAATTCGCAGCGATGATGCCGCCCTCAAATCCCGCCTTCAGGCCCTTTCCTGCCGCGCCACATCTTTGGCAATCGCGTTGGAGCGCGGCTTTCTGGCCCGCCTTGACGGTTCTTGCCAGACGCCAATG
>JALSJA010000097.1 GCA_026989615.1 Parvularculaceae bacterium
CGCAAAAATCGCGAACTACAGAAAAGCCGGCAGTTTCCGCATGGGTCTGGATCGCCGCGCCAATATCGCGCAAAGTCGCGCCGGGTCTGACGATTTCAATCGCCTTCCACATGGCTTCAAAAGTGGTGTCGGTCAGGCGTTTGGCAAGAACAGAAGGCTCGCCAAAATAAAACATCCGGCTGGTGTCCCCATGCCAGCCATCAACAATTACCGTCACATCAATATTGGCAATGTCGCCCTCTTTCAAGGGCTTGTCGCCGGGGATGCCGTGGCAGATGACATGATTGACGGAAATACAGGTGGTGTGGCGATAGCCGCGATAGCCAAGACAGGCGGGCTTTGCCCCGTGATCCATGACAAATTCAAAGGCCGCCTTGTCGAGGGCAGCGCTTGAGATGCCGGGCTTGGCCAGCGGAACCAGCATGTCAAGGCATTCGGCAGCGAGGCGGCCCGCCTTGCGCATGCCCGCAAAGCCTTCTTCCCCATGCTGGATAAAGCCATTTGGGGAGGGCGCTGTGTCATTGGCGAGAAGATCGGAATTGTTCATGAGGGCAATGTTAGAGCACTTCCGGGAAAACCGGAACTGTTTTTCGCCCTTGGTCTTTTCCGGCTTATTGGGACAGCCAGACCGGGGCTAGCTTATTGGCGATGGTGCTGAATATATCATCAAGATCACTGGCCTTATAGGCGACAAAAAAGGTCTTTTTGCTGGAGGCGCAGGATTTCAGCAAATCGGTCAGGGCGGTGCCTGTGGGCTCAATGGCGATGGCGTAAATTCTGATACCATCGGCTTTGATGGCGGCGCAGGTTTCCGCGGTCAGGGCGTCTGACAGGCTGGTATTATTGCCGTCATGGGCCGGATAGGATGGAGAGACCGTATTGCCTCTGGCGGCGGTGAGGATCAGGATTTTCTTGCCATTATTGGCATTCATATAGGTGGGGTTATTGCCTTGTGTCAGCGGGGTTGGCTGGGACAGGCTGCGCCAGCCCCATATCAGGCCAACAGGAATATAGCTCTCTCCCTTCTCATCCATGGTGGCGGCGCGGGCCAGCAAGGCCGCCTTGTTGGAGCTAAGGGGCATTGTTTCTACTGGACAATTATCTTCCAGAACACCGGGGACAGGATTTGTATTATAATTTTCATCACGGGTGTTTAAGGGATAATTGCGCGATCCGGCACAGCCATTCCAGCTGTGCAATTTGCCACTACCATCCACATAATCGGCCGGAACATTCATCCAGGGCTGGTTGCGATTGGCAAGCCCGACATTCACATAATCATCATAAGGGACAAGTGCTATACGCGTGCTGTTATCGCCGGAAATGATCGATGTGTTGATGAGGTTGGTTGTGGCGGTGATCAAGGCATTCATTTTTGCCGGATCATGCATGGCGTGAGAATTATCGACGACCAGAGCGATTTCGAGAGTGTCGGCGGTTTCAACATTGGCCGTGGAGACATTGGTTATGTTTATCGTGCCGGCGCCCATGGATGAGCTGAGACCCGGTTTGAGGCTGGCCACCGAGGTGAAGGAGAATTGCTTGATGTCGCCCAAAGTCCAGCTCAGGGCCGTGGAGGACACTTGATAGGCCGTGGATTTGGCATTGGCTTCAAAATTATCACGGGCAATATTTTGTAGCTCTGTCAGGGTTGCGGCTGGGTTTTCCCGCCATGCATAGGCCGCGGCCAAAGCGGCGGCGTCGCTGGCGCTGCGCAGTTCAACTCTGGCATTATTGGCCTGCCAGCGATCCAGGGCGATGCCAATGATAAAAATGACGGGCACAATGGCTATGGCCATCAATATAGCCATATTGCCGCGTTCATTTTGTCGAAATGCCCTGAACATGGATGGTTGCCCGATATTTGCCCGCTCGTTAGAGATTGCCGATATATTAG
The DNA here is from genome assembly GCA_026989615.1 of Parvularculaceae bacterium. Classification (GTDB taxonomy): domain Bacteria; phylum Pseudomonadota; class Alphaproteobacteria; order Caulobacterales; family Parvularculaceae; genus S012-90. The sequence goes on from JALSJA010000097.1 coordinate 1,898, forward strand.
CGGGGGCACATTGCAATGAGGTTAAGCCTCATGGTTAATAAAACGAAAAACTTTGTGGATTATAGAGAGGGTTCGGGGTAATAACCCTCGAATCATCTGCGTTCGGTTCGTAAATAGCAAGTTTAGAGCGTTTCCAGGATAAGTGGATCCTTCGACAAGCCCAGGATGAGGCCGGTTATCCGTCCGGAAACGCGTCAAAACAAAGACTTGGAGCCCGGTTTTGATTGGTATCAAAACCGGATAGGCTCTAGAGCTGATCGCCATTGCCCATATAGACCATCGTTTGGAGTATCCATGTCAGTCAAAGAAAAGAAAAAAAACAAGAAAAAAGCGCAAAAATATGACTGCCTGGCCTGTGCAGCCTATTGTTGTTCCTACACCCATATTGCGGCGACAGATCGTGATATTGCGCGTCTGGCCAAACATTTTGATTTGACCGAAGAGCAGGCGCGCAAGAAATTTACCAAAAAGGGTGACAAGGAAACGCCGCGTGTGTTGCGTCACCAGAGCGACGAGCATTTTGAAACCATTTGCATGTTTATCGATACCGAAACGCGCAATTGTACGATTTATGAGGCGCGTCCAAAAATTTGCCGCGAGTTTCCAACCCAAAAGCGATGTGGCTATTATGACTTCCTGATGTGGGAACGGGAAGTGCAGGATGATGATGATTGGGTTGCGACAACCAATTAAAGGCTGCGGATGAATGCCAGATCGGTCATATTGACAGGCGGGGCCGGTTATATCGGTTCGCATATTGCTGTATTGCTGATCGAGGCCGGGTATGAGGTCGTCATTATTGATGATTTTTCCAATTCGTCGCCTGCGGTTATAGACCGAATAGAAAAATTGTCAGGTATAAGGCCACAGCTTGTGGAGCAGGATTTGTCCGTGCCTGATTGTGTGGACGGTGTTAGCGCCGCGCTGGCGGGGCGGGGCTATGCGGGGGTTATTCATCTTGCCGGGCTAAAGGCAGTGGGCGAGTCTGTGGCGCAGCCCGGGCGTTATTACAGGGTCAATCTGGGCACGACCCTAAACCTTCTATCCATCATGGAAAAAATAAAATGCAACAATATTGTTTTTTCCTCTTCGGCAACTGTTTATGGGGAGCTTAATCCGCCTCCGGTTGACGAAAGCGGTAAAATTGGCCCGACTAATCCCTACGGGTTCAGCAAATTATTCAACGAACAAATATTGGCTGATTATGCGGCGGCCAATCAAGGGTTTCAGGTTATCAATTTGCGCTATTTCAATCCCGTCGGCGCGCATCCTTCTGGCCTGATTGGCGAAGACCCCAAGGGCATTCCCAACAATCTGTTTCCCTATATTGCGCAAGTGGCGGTGGGGCGGCGCGAGGCGTTGAATGTGTTTGGGGATGATTACGACACTGTGGATGGCACCGGTGTGCGCGATTATATTCATGTGATGGATTTGGCCGAAGGGCATTTGGCGGCCTTGAAATTTGCCCTTGAGGATCATGGGGGCGGGGTTGCGTGCTTTAATCTGGGCTGTGGGCGGGGCTATTCGGTGCTGGAGGTGGTGAATGCGTTTGCGGCCGCCAGCGGTAAGGAAATTCCCGTTAAGGTGGTGGGGCGCCGGGCGGGCGATATTGCGGAGATTGTGGCTGATGCGGCACAGGCGGAGAAAATCCTGGGATGGAAAACTCAAAGGGACCTAAACCAGATGTGTATCGACCATTGGCACTGGCAGGAGCAAAATCCTGACGGGTTTGCTTAAGCTTAACCGTTCAATATGGGAGCTGGCAGAAAACCAGCAAATTCAAGCAATTTCAAGATGTTGTACGGTAATGGTCAATGGGCGGAAAAATACCTTCTTGGCAGAAGGGGCCCCGCCATTGGCGGGCGCGCTAACCTTAACGCATAATATCCTGTTTTTTCCGTGGATATTGTATCAATATTGCCCTAAAATCACCATAAGTGAGCGGAATAATCTGCTCGTTTTTATATGACCGCTTATCGGGAGGAATGGGTGCTATGGCAACCACGGCTTATGTCTTTAATG
>JALSJA010000098.1 GCA_026989615.1 Parvularculaceae bacterium
CTATTCCATGCCGAATGTGTCGCTGGACCAGATCGGTACAGCCAAAGGCATTGCCAATTTCCAAATTCGCGGCCTTGGCATCAACTCTTCCATTCCATCTGTCGACCCAACCGTTGGCGTTTTTGTTGATGGCATTTATCTCGGCGTCAATAATGGCGTTGTTCTGGATAACTTCGACCTCGACTCGATTGAGGTTCTGCGCGGCCCGCAAGGTATTCTGTTTGGCCGCAATGTGACCGGCGGTGCCGTGGTCATCAACACCAAGAACCCGTCCAGTGAATTTGGCGGCGAAGTCAAAGTCGCCGTTGAAACCGGCCTCAACAAATATGTTCAGGGCTATGTCACCGGCCCGCTCGGCGATAGCATCGCCGGCAAAATTGCCGTCTATTACAATGAGGATGATGGCTGGTTCAAAAACTATCTTGGCGGGCCAACGCTTGGTCAACCGGATCGCTTTGAGGAATTTGGCGCTTCCAAAAGCATCATTGTCCGCCCGTCCTTGCGTTTTGATCTTTCCGACAATGCGACATTGGTTGCCAAATATGAGCATGGCGAGGTTGATGCACAAGGTCCGGCGGCACAAAACACCGGTGGCTTTATCGTCGATTATCCACGCGACAGCTTTCTCTTCTCCATCAATGAAGAAGGTGATTTCGCCGCTGACTGGGATCAGCTAACCTTGCGCACGGATATTGATGTCGCCTTTGGCGATGGTCGTATCACCAATATTACTGGCTGGCGCCAATTCGAAAACACAACCGTGTCGGATATCGACTCAACACCTTTGGAGCTTTTCACGGCCCCGACCCACCTCAAGCAAGAGCAGCTTTCCAATGAATTGCGCTACGCCGGCACGATCGGCCAAACCGATATTTCCGCCGGGATTTACTATTTCCAGCAGGATTTCGGTTATACGGAAATTCGCAACCTGTTTGGTGGCGCCCTGAATTTCTATGGCGGCGGCAAGCAAGACCAGAAAACCTATGGTGTCTTTGGCCAAGCGGACTTCCCCATTCAGGAAAACACCAAGCTGATTGTTGGTGGCCGCTTTACCAAAGAGGAAAAAGACGCACGGATTGCAACCCTCGTTCTGCCAAAACCGGCCTGTTCGGTGGTTGAAAACACTTGTCCTTATGATTTTGTCCAAAGCAATTCATGGAATAATTTCTCCCCCAAACTGGCGATTGAACACACAGACAGCAATGGCGATCTTTGGTATGCGTCCTATACCAAAGGCTTCCGGGCTGGCGGCTATAATTTCCGCAACACTTCGCTGGAACCGGATCCCAATGACCCCACCCAGCTGCGCTATCCGCCAAATTTTGACGAAGAAACCGTCAACGCTTTTGAAATTGGCCTGAAACACACATTGGAAGACAATCGCGGCTATCTCAATTTCGCGGTGTTCAGCAATCAGGTTTCCGATATGCAGCTTGAGGGTAACTTCCCGGATGCGCTGACCGGCGTCGCCCAGGTTATCGTCAATGCCGGCGAAGCCAGCATTTTCGGCGTCGAAGCCGAGACCCGCTATCGCGTCACCGACAGCTTCATCCTCACCGGCAGTATTGGCTGGATTGAAGCCAAATATGACAGCCTTGATGTGGATTTGAATGCTGATGGCGTCATCGACGATGTCGATCTCGGCCTTGACCTCACCCGGGTGGCTCCGCTGACCTATAGCATTGGCGCTCTATATGAGCGCGATACCGCCATGGGTCTTCTGAGCGGCCGCATCAACCTCAACCACCGGGATGGCAGCGCCTATACCTTCAACAATAATGGCCAATTACCAGAGGCTGATATGGTTGACGGCGCAATCACCCTGCTGACCAGAAATGACAGCGTCAGCATCTCCCTTTATGGCAAAAACCTGCTCGACGAAGTAACCATTGGCGGTGACACACAATTACCACCAGCCCTTGGTCCGGTTCCTCTCGGCGGCACATTCTCGCCACTGAACAAAGGTCGCGTCGTCGGGCTTGAAGCGAAATACTCTTTCTAAAAAACCTTATAAATTTTAACGAGAAAGCCGCCGGAGGAATCCGGCGGCTTTTTATTGCCCCGATGGTGCAGCTGCTTCACCATCAACGCGGTAAATCAATCTCGAAAACTGTCCCCTCAGCATCGGTTTTGGCAAGCCGCAAACGCCCCCCATGGGCAATAATCGTTTCATAGGCAATGGCCAGACCAAGCCCGGTGCCGCCTTTCCTCGATGATCCCTTAAACGGTACGAACAGATCTTCGCGGGCCTCCTCAGGCACGCCCGGACCATTATCGGTGATATGGATCAATATCCTGTCTGCTTCTTGTTTCGCACTAATGGTAATTCTGCCCTGCGCATGCCCGACCCCGCGCAAGGCTTCGGCCGCATTGCGCACAAGATTGGCCATGGCTCGAAAAAAATGCGTAAAATCCGCCCGCAAGGTCACATCGGGAGAAACCTCATTGACCAGACGAATGCGCGGCTCCTGACATAAAAGCGGATTTAGGCTGTCATCCACCTCTTCAACAATATCAAACAGATTGACCTCTTCCAAAGATATGTCTTCTACCCGGCCATAATCCAAAGTTGCCCGGGACAAAGCCACCGCCCGATCCAATGCCTGCACCAGACGCGGGGCGAGCTTTTGGACACGCGGGTCATCGCTGGCCATCAGCCGGTCCGACATTAAAACCGCGCTGGTCAACACATTGCGCAAATCATGGGAAATTTTCGAAACTCCTTCGCCCAGAGTGGCCAGCCGCGCCCGCTGTTTCAAAGACGCTCTTATCTGCGCCTGCATTTGCGCCAACACTTTTTCCGCATCGCCAATTTCATCACGGCGCAAAGAAGGCCGCATCATCCGCGAGGCATCTTCCGGGTGCTCCTGAAAATCACTCATATTTCTGGTCAATCGCACCATCGGCCGCACCAATATGGCCATCAGGGCAAAATATAAAACCGCCGCGGCCATTACCGATACGAATAATGACAACCAGAAGATTGATCGCGCATAACCCCACAGTTCAAGGCGCATGGGGCGGCGCTGAATCACCATCTCGACCATGACATCCTGCATATTGCTCGGCCTGCCATGAACAAGCAGATAGGCATTATCCCGGGAAAACATCATCCCCAGCGCATCCGTCACCAAATCCAGTGGCGAGGAATTGGCCAGATCCACATATTGCAGACGGTTGGAAATTTCCGGATTGAGATCAGGGGCCAATACCAATTGGCTGCGCCCTTCATTATAAACACTGACCCCCAAAATATCCGCCGTGGACAGAATATCGCGCACCCGCTCCGGGGTCATGGATTCCCGCGGCGCTATTTGCATGGTCAAAGCGGACAGATGCGCTGCGTCCAATCGCTGCTGCAAAAGCTGCGCCCGATGATTGGCGACCGACGGAATAAAGATGACAATCTCCGCCATCAACACCCCAAAAACGGTCACCGCCAGAAGCTTGAACGGCAGACGGTGGCGCAGCCCCCAAAACCTGCTCCATCTGCCAGACCGGGAATTTTCCGGGTTATCCACGAGCGCTCATTCCTGTTCAATCGAAAACCGATAACAGCTTTATCAGGGTTTTGGTCTTTTGGGAAAAAAGTGCTGGCGTGAAATAAGCCCCGGCAACGCGCTTGGAGACCTCCCCCAGCGTAGGATAAGGCGCAATCATATTGGTAAAAGCACGGATTTTAAGCCCATTGGCCAAAGCCAATGCCCAGGGGCCGATTAAATCCCCAGCATTTTTCCCGACAATCGACGCCCCCAATATCTTGCCCCCCTTGCCAATCACCACCTTAATCAGGCCATGAGTGGCATATTCCGCCTGTGCCCGATCATTTTCCACAAAATGCCAGCGGGCAATTGTGTATTTCAAATTCTGGCTCTTCGCCATGTCTTCGGAAAGCC
>JALSJA010000099.1 GCA_026989615.1 Parvularculaceae bacterium
ACGACGCCGGTTTTTTTGTTTCCAATCGGGCAGGAAATGATGCGGCCATCATGAACGCCATTGTCTTCGGATTTTTCAAGCGCCTGGCCTTTATAGTCAGTGGGGTCAATGGCCAGCGGATAGCCAAAGACCTGCTCAAAAACCGATGCGACACGACTTTTGGAAATATCGGTGCAGGCACCGTTGAGAAGCGGCACTTTTGGGGCAGGGGTTTGGCTGGCGGTGAGGCTGTCTTCAAAGTGGAAAAGAATGTCTGCCCGGTTCAGGGATTTGGTGAAATGCAGCCCTGCCAGCTTGCAAACCGGCCAGATGGCATACCACGGTCTTGGGGTGTCCGGGGTAAAGGCGATGGTGATGCGGCGTTGGTGTGGTTTCAGGAGATTGCTTTTAAGGAGGCTTTTGGCATCGCGTGTGGCGCGAATGGCGGCAACGGATGTGATGAAACTGCCGGCGCGATAGACTTCTTTTACAAGATCGCTGTCAATGGGAATGGCCGCACCGGTGCGCTTGATCACCAAATGCCCATCGCGCAGAGAAAAATCACTTAATAACCCCACGATAAACGGCCTCCGAAGGAGTAATCTGCCAGTAAAAAGCCTATGCGCCAAGGGGTGGCGGCCCCGGATTTGCGTGCCTCACTGGCATGTGTATCAAAGGTAAACAGATTGTTAACCCTATAGGGGTGGCGGTGGCCGTAATCGGCATCAGCTTTGGCATTGCCAATGGGGAAACAGCCAATCCCGAAATGGTCAACCCTGAGGTCAAGGGGCAAAAGGGCGTTCAGGGCAAAAGGCCAGCGCCCATGGCTGCGGTGTTTCCCGGGGAAAATCTTGGCGGCATTACCGATCGCGGATTTGTGGGGGCACCGCCGGACAGTTTTTATGTGCTGGATTTGCAGGCCGGTCATTTTCTGGATTGTGGTACCGGCATGGTTGTGCGTCAGACCAATGGTCAGGGCCAGGACATGGTGCCGCTGGTTTGCGGGGTGACCATGCCCGAGACTCTGTCATTACCGAATATTGGCGAGCCGGCAATTTTGATTGTGCATTTTTAAGTTTAGAGCACTTCTTATCCGAAAGCCGGCCTCACCCTGAGGAGCTGCGCAGCAGCGTCTCGAAGGGCCCACTTTTCGCAGAAGTGCTCTAAGTCTTTGTTTTGACGCGTTTCCGGACGGATAACCGGCCTCATCCTGAGCTTGTCGAAGGATCCACTTATCCTGGAAACACTCTAAGAGGCGTTGTCAATATTTTCGAACTGGCCGCTCTCGGGATCGCGCCAGCGCAAGCGCCCTTCATAGACCGAATACCATGCACCATGAAGCGTCAGCGCCCCTGATTGGACCCGCTCGCGGATAAAGGCAAAACTTTGCAGATTTTCAAGGGAGAGATTGATCGTGCCATATTCGGCATGGCGCTGCAGGTCTTCGGGGGCGGCATCTTTGTGTTCGCGCAAAACGCGATCGCGCACGGATTCGGCCATGGCCACCCATTTGGGGACAAACTCCCCTTCCAAAGGGCCCCTGGCCGAAGCAAGGGAAGCGGCAACGCCGCCGCATTGGCCATGCCCCAGCACGACAATATGGCGCACGCCAAGAACGCAAACCGCAAATTCAATGGCTGCAGAAACCCCATGCTGGCCACCGCCTTGTTCATAGGGTGGCACGATGGCGGCAATGTTGCGCAGGGTAAAAAGCTCGCCGGGCCCTGAAGAAAAAATTGTCGCCGGATCAACGCGACTATCGGCGCAACCAATGATCATTACATCGGGATGCTGTGCTTTGGCCACGGATTCAAACTGCACATGTTTTTCGCGCCATGTAGAATCACGAAATTGGCGATAGCCATTATAGAGTTGGGAGGGGATGATTTCATTTATGGAGGTCATGAAAATTTTATGCGGATATTGGTGGGGGTTTTCAATCAAAATCGGTGCAGGCGGGCATGAATTGCAAGGGCTTTGCGCTGCCTTCACAGTTGTCTTCACATATGAACCCGCGCTTCTTGACCCGAATCGCGCCCGAATCGCGCAGGGCTGCGACTGCAGCCCCGGCGCCCATGCGCCGCCCTGCCGGAGGCAAGCGCGAAGCGCTTTGCCGCGAGGCCGAACAGACTCCTGCGACTGCAGCCCCGGCGCTGCACTTAAAGAAAGATGGGCGCCGCACTCGCCGGGCAGCGCCTTGGCGGGAACAGCCCGCGAGCGTAACACCCATAAAAGAAGATTTTTTTCCAAGATGGCGATTGTGCCCGTTGCTTTGCCGGATTTTTGTCGCTAAAGAGCGCTTCTCATCCTTCGTTGGGGCGTCGCCAAGTGGTAAGGCACCGGTTTTTGGTATCGGCATTCCCAGGTTCGAATCCTGGCGCCCCAGCCAGGATTTTTCCAAAAATATTAAAAAACTTCGGATCTGTTTTTGTAAAAAAGGACCGTTTTTTATGGTCCTTTATTGTTAACGGAAACGGAAGCTCTGTTTTGCAATTGGTCTGGCCGGTTTTTTTGCCAAAAGATTGCCCACAACCTCCAGCAGCATAATGTTGCGCCGCACAAGGGGCTTTTGGCATTTTTCTTGGGTTTGTGGTGAAAAGGGGCGTTTTTCGCGTTGCGTATGGTGGCGGGAGTTGATAAAGATACAAAATAACAAGAGCCGGAAAGGCCGAATTGGTGGGAAAAGCGGGTGTTCCCGCGCTTCTGAGAGGGGTCATTTTTGCGTCAAATCTATTGCATTTGGCAGCGACATCGACCCATCATGAAAGCGCAGGCAATAACCTTCAAACCTCCCCCCTGTTTTCTTGCAAAGCTGTCTCATATGGCGCTTTGAAGGGAAAAATTGAGGGCAATGGTAGAGATTGCCACGCGAGATTATGGTCGGATGGGCGATACTATGCCTTTTATATTCGGCTGGAGTTTAACAGAATCGGCGCTTCCCGCCTTTGAATATTAAGGGGCAAGCAAGGGAAGGGTCGACATAAGTGAAAGACCGACAGCAACCGGTAGGTGAGCAGATGATGAAAAAAGTCGCTATTTTGGGCACGGCCGCAGCCCTGCTGATCGCGGGCATTACCCCCGCAGCAGCGCAATTCCAGACCGCTTTGGATGTAAGTTCAGCAACGACCAAAGAGGCCAAAGCCTCGCAGCAACGGATCGATCAACTGGATGATGAGACCGCTCGTCTTCTGCAAGATTATCAGGCGTTCCGGAAGCAGTATGAATTGCTGACAAAGTTCAACAAATCTCGCGCAAAAGAGGTTGAGCGGCAACTGGTCGATATCGAAAAGATCAAGGAAGATCTGGAAAATGTCGAAGGTCTGCAGATGGAGATGTTGCCATTGATGGAAAAAATGCTGGCAACGCTGGAAGACTTTGTTAAGGCGGATGCGCCTTTCGAGTTGGAAGATCGTCTGGAGCGGTTGGCGCGCCTGAAAAATACTATGGGTAATTCCGAGGTGTCGCCCGCGCAAAAATACCGCCTGATCATCGAGGCTTATCAGATTGAGAACGAATATGGCATGAAGCTGGCCAATTACAGCGATATCGTTGATACGCCCGAAGGGCCGCTTCGGGTGGAGTTTTTGCAGATTGGTCGCGCAGCGCTGATTTACCAGACAGACGATACCAGTGTTTTGCGGATTTATGACCGTAAATCCGGTGAGTTTGTGGATCTGGATAAAAAGTTCCTGGAAGATGTGCGGTACGGGTTGCGGATGGCAAAACAGCAAACGCCTCCAAACTTCCTGCCAATACCTGTCGGGGCGCCCGAGCCTGCCGGCGCATCCAACTAACCAGCAGCAATAATTTTAGAGGAAATCGATCATGAAAATATTTCGTATTCTCGGCGTTTCATTGATAGCTGCTGTAGCTTCATTGTCAGCCATGACTGCAACTGCAGTTACTTCGAGCGCTTCGGCGCAGTCCCTGCAAGATGTTCTGGCCGCCGCCAAGGAAGAGCGCGATGCGGTACGCAGGGAAAATTTGAAGCGTGAGCAGGAGTTTCTTGCCGAGCGCAATCGTCAGGCAGCACGGCTGGCGCAAATCAAGGCGCAAGTGGCGCGCGCCGAGCAGGATAGAGATGCCCTGCAGGCTCAATATAAGGCCAATTCGGCAGAGATCGAGCGCTTGTCCGAGCAGCTTGACGAGCGTCAGGCGGAATTCAAGGAGCTTTTTGGGGCGGCGCGAACCGCGGCTGAAGATTTCAGTGGCGTGGTTGAAACCTCCCTTATCTCGGCACAGTTTCCGGGGCGTTATGATGCCTTGAAAAAACTGGCCGGGTCCGAGCGTTTGCCGACCATTGAGCAGTTGGAAAATTTATGGCTGATCATTTTGCAAGAGATGACCGAGCAGGCCAGCGTCACCAAATTTGCAGGCTCTGTATATGCCGATGATGGCAAGCAGGTTTCTCTTGACGTTACCCGCATTGGTCCTTTTACGGCGTTTTCGGACGGTAAATTTCTGGTTTATGACAGCAATACCGAAAGCCTGAAGCAGCTTGCCAAACAGCCCGGGGCAACGGGTAATGTTAATCCGGTTGAGGCGGCCCGCCGGGTCGAGAATTATACCGGTGACGGGTTCGTTCAAGGCATGGTGGACCCATCTTTGGGGACATTGCTGGCCCTGTCTGTTGATTCGCCAACCATCAAGGATATTATCGACCAGGGTGGTCCGATTGGTAAAATCATTATCGGCATTGCCATTCTCGGTGTTCTGCTGGGTATCTATAAAATGTTTACCCTGTGGGGAACCGGTTCTGCGGTGCGCGGGCAGATGCGCAAGAAGAATGCTTCCAAAGGCAATCCGCTTGGCCGCATTTTGAACGCCTATCACTCCAATACCGGGGCTGATACCGATACTTTGGCGTTGAAGCTGGATGATGCCATCCTGAAGGAGGTGCCGAAGCTTGAAAACGGTCTCAACCTGATCAAGGTGGCGGCCGCGGTTGCGCCGCTTCTGGGGCTGCTTGGTACGGTCACGGGTATGATCAAAACCTTTGAATCCATCAAGCTGTTCGGTGCGGGCGATCCGAAGATTATGGCGGGCGGTATTTCCGAAGCGCTGGTTACGACGGAGCTTGGCCTTATTGCCGCTATTCCATTGCTGATCTTGCACGCCTTTGCGGCTGGTTCGGCGCGTTCTATTTCGCAAATTCTCGAAGAGCAGGCTGCAGGCATGATTGCCGAGCATGCCGAGTCGTCGAAATAGGTCGTTTGGATTATTTAGAAGCTAAAGGAGCCTCAGCTTATGTCTGAGATCTTTAATCCGCTAAACGCGCTGGAAAATATTCAGGCCTTTCTCTATGCGGGCGGCAATGTTCTGGTCATTATCATGGTGGTTACTTTCGTCATGTGGGCCCTGTTGCTGGAACGATTGATGTATTTCTCTTTTGCCGCAGGCGGTTTCGAGAAAAAGATCAAACGGGAATGGGCGGCGCGTAATGATCATTCGTCCTGGTATGCAAAAGCTGTTCGGGAAAAAATGATCTCCGAAGTCAATGCTGGCGCAACCCAGAACATGGCCGTTATCAAGGGTCTGGTCGCGGTTGCCCCATTGCTCGGGCTGTTGGGAACGGTAACGGGTATGATCGAGGTGTTCAACGTGCTGGCGGTTACCGGCTCGGCCAATCCCAAGCTGATGGCGGCGGGTATTTCCAAGGCGACGATCCCGACCATGGCGGGCCTTGTGGCCTCGCTATCGGGCATCATCATGGTCAACATACTCGACCGTGCGGCCAAAAAGGCGGCCAGGGTTGTTTCAGAAGATCTGGAAGTGGAGTAGGGCATGAGAAGAGTACGCCATGGCGGTGATGACGCTGACGTCAATATCACACCACTTCTCGATATCGTTTTCATCATGTTGATCTTTTTCATCGTGACGGCAACGTTTGTGAGCGAAGATGGTATCTCGCCGAATCTGCCCTCCGATGAGCCGGTGGATGTCGAGAAAACGCCGCCGCCAGCTCTGGTTTTGAGTGTGCGTGGGGATGGATATGTGCAGGTTGATGCCGGACGGCTTATCAATCCGCGCTCTGTGCGGCCGGTGGTGACAGAGTTTCTGGCGTCCGAGCCAAAGGGCGTTGTTATCATCAGCGCTGCGCCAGAATCCCGCAGCGGGGTGTTGGTGACTGTGCTCGATCAGGCGCGTCAAGCGGCACCGAAAAATCCGGAAAAGATTGTTGTGACAAAGCAGGAGTCGCAAGGGAGTTGATTTGGGGCGATAAGTTTCAAGTCCTGACCGAAGGGTCGATGGGGCCAGAATATCGGCAAGGTTAAAGAAAGACGAATTGGGTAAAGCTTATGAGACGGTCTGTTTTGGTAAAAGCGGAAGATGAGGATGATATCAATATCACGCCTTTGCTGGATATTGTGTTCATCATGTTGATTTTCTTCATTGTTACCTCGACTTTCATTAAAGAGCCCGGCGTCAAGATTTTGCGGGAAGATGCCGCAACCGCAGAAGAGCAGCGCCCTATTTCTATTTTGGTTGCGATTGATGAGAATGGAGACATCTGGATCAATAAGCAGCAGGTTGAGTTGAGTGAAGTGACTGCGAAGGTAAAAGAGTTACGGCGTGAGGTTCCGAAAGGAAACGCAGTTTTGCAATCTGACGTTAGTGCGAAGTCAGGGATCATGTTGGAAGTATTGGAAAGCATTCGCGATGCGGAAGTGGAAAATATTGCCATCGCCACGAAAAGAGACTGATAGGAGGATCCAATGGGATCTTTGATACGCTTGGTTTTTGGTGCGCCAGTGGCTGTCATAGTCACCGCTGGGCTGTTCTTGATGATGTACGCCCTTATCTATGTAAAGAATGTAAGAACGGAAGAAGCTGGCGAAACGATTGTTATCGACCTTAGCCGGAAAATGACCGACACAAGCACCCGGACAGCCGATAGTTTCGACCCCCCCGATGTGAAAACGCCACCACCACCACCGCCGGCAATCAATAATAGCGACTATAAGCCGGAATTGGGCGTGGTTGCTGTTGCGGCGCCGAAATTTGATGCCAATGTGGATATTGGTACGGGCTATAATCCGGATCGCGATGCACAGCCTATTGTGCGGATTGCGCCTGATTATCCGGAGCGCTGCCAAAAAGACAGAGGTGGCGATGAGATTGTCGTGGTGCAGTTCAATGTGACGCCAACCGGGCAGGTGGTTGATGCCAAGGTGACCTCTTCTACCAATAGCTGCCTGAACCGAAGTGCTATTCGCGCGGTCTTGCGCTGGAAATATAATCCGAAAATTGTCGATGGCTCGGCGGTGCCGCGCACGGGCGTTGTGACAACGCTTAGATATCAATTGGCCGATGAGTAGATAGGAAACAGGCGACATGGGAGCTTTGGCTTGATGTGTCGCTCAAGGGGCGGGTTGGCTGTTCCGACAAGGTTGTAACAATAGTAATTAAGAGCTGAATTATCATGGCGAGAAGCTGGAAATCACTGAATAGACTATTCGCATCGGCAATTCTGGGTGTGTTTGCATCAATGGCGATGAGTGCCGGCTTTATGGTGGCCACAACGCTTGCAATGCCGGCGCTGGCGCAAAGTGGATCGCCAACTTTGAGTACGCCGGTCGCCAAAGTGGTTATTGAAGCGCTTGAGTTGATCCAGAATGGGGATGCGGCTACGGGGATTTCCAAGCTGAACCAGCTTCTGGCGCAGCGGGGCGAGCGCATGTCTGCCTATGAAAAGGCAACGGTTTACGAATTGCTCGGCGGTGCCAAAGCAACCCTTGATCCGCCAGATTATGCCGGTGCCTTGCGCGAATATGAGCGGGCGATTGGGCTGGGTGCTTTGCCGGAGGACCGGGACCGGAAAATCCGTTTTAACATGGCGCAGCTTTATGCGGCCGAAGAGCAATTCGACAAGGTTGTTGATTTGATGGAAGAGTATATCCGTTATCTGGAGGCCAATGGCGAAGTGGTGGATGCCAATACTTGGTATCTTCTGGCAGCGGCCTATTACCAGCTGGAACGCTATACCACATCGCGTCGGCCCATGGAAAAAGCAATCGCGCAACTGGATAAGCCGAGAAAGAGCTATTATGAATTGCTGAATGCAATTTATGTTCAGCTCGGGGAGGCCATGATTGGCAGGCGGTCGGATCTGCTTGTTAAAATGATCAATTACTGGCCCGATAACAGCGCCTATTGGGGGCAATTGGCGCAGGTTTATCAGGTGCAAAGGCGGGACCGGGAAGCGGCGGCGGTTCTGGAAACGGCATATAGAGCCGGATTGATCAAAGACAAAAACCAAATTCGCACATTGATTCAATATTACAATTTCCTCGATACGCCCTATCGCGGTGCGGTATTGCTGGAAAAAGAATTGGCCCGTGGCACTTTTCAGCGCGACAAGCAAACATTGGAATTGCTTGGGCAATTATGGTCGCAGGCCCGCGAGCATAAAAAGGCCATTGTCGTGCTTACAGAGCTTGCGGAAATAGACAATACAGGCAAATCCTATTTCCATCTGGGGCAATCCTTGGTGGCCGATGGGAAGTTCCCGCAAGCGGTGACCGCGCTGCGGAAAGCCTTGAACAAAGGGCTGAATAGAAAGCAAAGCGGCGAAGCCTGGTTGTTGATTGGTAGCGCGCTTTATTCCATCAATTCTGATGACAGAGAGCAGCGCAATAAGGCCAAAAGAGCCTATCAAAGGGCGCTGGATTATCCAAATGCCCGCGCGACGGCGCAAGGCTGGATTTCCTATATTAATTCTCTGAACAGGATTGAGGATGACATTAAGCGGCAGGAAGAAGAACTGCGCCGGAAAGCACGCGAGGAAGAGATTGATCGCTGTGAGGCCATGATTGATCGCCATAATCTTGGCGGGCTGGTGGCACCGGAACGTTTGGCAGAATGTCAGGCTTTCATTGCAGAGGTTAATGCTGGAAATGGTACCGAAGCAGAAGCAGAGCTCCAGCCGAAGAAGAGGCGGAGCCAGAAGCTACCGAGGCGGCTGAGGCGGGATAATCCTGCCGTCCTTCGGTGGATAGCATGAACAGATATGAAAAGCGCTCCCGGAAGGGGGCGCTTTTTTATTATGATGGTCTGCTCTCGAGATTTTTATCAGATTGGGTTCAGCTCTGGAGCCTATTTCCGTTTTGATGGAATCAAAACGGAAATAGGCTCTAAAACTCACCGCCGCGACCAAGGGTCTGGCCATCCATTTGCGGGTCCTGCTTGCGGCATTGCAGCAGGCCCTGACGCCAACCGGCGCGATAGCCTTTATCACTGTCAAACAGGGCCTGATCCTTGACCTGTTTGTTGGAGAAGCTTTTATCGGCCTCGCTGGCGGTGGCGCAGCCATCATTATACCCCTGCAGATACCAACCGCTTTCCTGCAAGGCATCAGGGTCATAGCCAGCACAGGCGGCAAGCCATAAGGCGCTGGCAATTCCAAGGGCGATGCGCCCCATGGAGCCAATATGGTTTGCGCTGGCGGGGCGCTGTGGCGGGCGGGGTTTGGTTAACAAAATCTTGCCGGATTTGCCGGTGTCCGTAGCGGTTCTTTTCATAATTGCCTCCGTTTCACGGCGAATTATGGCTTAAATTTCATCCTCTGGCGATGGTAAATCAGGGCTTTGGCGGGGGCTTTTATGGCACGGAAAGCAAGCATTAACCCTGAGGGCATAAGATAGCTAGAAGTTTAAAACGCCACGTTGACAGGATGCCAGAAAGTCATGAGCCAAACAGCCCTTTCCGCCGCTGATATATTAGAGCAGGCCAGCGCCACGCCGAGTGCTGTTACCACGCGCAAAACGCTGATCAGGCGCTTGGCGGATATTCTTGCATTACCGGCAGAGCGTCTGGGCTGGAATGAACGCGCCTTTACCACGGATTTGCTCATCACGACATTGGCCGGCATGGAAGCGGATGTGGTTGCCGAGGTGGCCGAGCGCCTGTCACGGGTTGCCGATCTGCCCCAGATCATGGTGCGTTATCTGGCCCTGCAACCGGCCGATATTGCCAAAGCCTTGCTGACGAGCGCGACGCCTGTGGGCGAGACGATTTTAGCGGAAGCGGCCCATGTCAGCCCCGAACACCGGATGATGATTGTTGAACGCGATGATTTGACCAGCGGCGTTGCCGAACTATTGGCGTCCTATGATGAAATAGCCCTGTTTCAGCGCTTGCTGCGATGCCGCGACATTAATCTGACCGAGCAAACGCTGGTGCGCATGGTGTTGCAATCGCAAAATGACATGGAATTGCGCGACGGCCTCATCCGGCGCCCGGAGCTGCGCCCGGAACATGGTTTTATCATGTTCTGGTGGCTGTCGAGCGCGCATCGCAAGGTCATTTTGTCGCGCTTTTCGCTGGACCGGACAATTATTCAAGATGCCTTGCAAAGCCTGTTTGCGGAGGCCTATGGCGCCGATTATCCCGATCCGGTCGTGCTGAAGGCGCTCAAGCTGATTGACCGTCGCCACCGCCCCCGTGGCCGCAATGGCGAGGTGGTTAGCATGGATGTGGTCGAGCGCACGCTGGCGGCAGCGCTGGCGGGGCCGAGCGAGGATCTTGCAGAGGTTGTGGGGCTCATTGCCGGCATATCTACGGATACGGCTAAACGCGTTCTTAACGACCCTATGGGGGAGCCTTTTGCTGTATTGTGCAAAAGTATAGGATTGTCGCGAAAAGCGTTTTCAATCCTGTTTGAAAATGCCGAGGCCATGGCCGATGCCGATAGCCGGGTCATTGGTGTTGAGCGTCAGGAAGAATTGCTGGCGGTGTTTGATACTTTATCCCGGGATTATGCGCGAACCATTCTGCGCTATTGGGATTGGCGCAAGGAATTACAGGCCGTTGTCAGTGTTGAAGGCAGCGCCTCCCCAAGCGCTAGTGATGGTGAGGCCGCCTATCTGGGCGCTGTTTAAAACCGCTTGGTCGATTTCCACCGAAAACTGTTGATTTTCCCGCGAAAATAGGGATTTTGAACCCTTAATCATTATTGGTTTGGGGACGCATGGTCAAATTCCTGATTTCCATTGCTGGTCGGTTCATTGTCCTGAGTTTGGCGCTCATGGGGATCTGGCTGTTATTGTCGGGTTATTTCGACAAGACGACCCTGCTGGTGTTCGGGATTTTCAGTGCGCTGTTTTGCGCGTGGTTGACCTTGCATATGGGCATTCTCGATGATGACAGCGTACCCTTGAGCGTGATGCCGGGGATTTTCTTTTACTGGCTGTGGTTGTTTATCGAGATTGGCAAATCCAATTTTACCGTTGCCATGAAAGTATGGTCGCCCAAAATGTCCTTAAGCCCGCAAATGATCCGGGTCAAAGCCCGTCAGGTCAGTGATAGTGGCAAGGCAACATTCGCAAATTCCATCACCCTGACGCCGGGCACGGTCAGTGTCGACCTTTTGGGTGAGGATATCCTGATCCATGCATTGACCGAAGATCTGGCCGATGTCGGCGCTATCGAGGATATGGGGCGCAAGGTTTGTCGTGTCGAAGGCACACGGCACGAAAAGGCGCAAGGCAAGGCAGAACAGGGGGGCGGCACATGATCATGTTCGTGGTGGCCACCATCGCGGTCATTGTCGCCATAGTGATTGCTCTGGCGCGCGCCATATTGGGGCCAAGTCTTTATGACCGGGTATTGGCGGGCAATGCTGTTGGCACGAAAACCATTTTACTGCTTGGGTTGATGGGGTTTTTGACCGGGCGGCCAGAATTTCTGGATATTGCTTTGCTCTATGCATTGATGAATTTTATCGCCACTATCGCGATATTGAAATTCTTTGCCTATCGCACCATGTCGCCGCAAATGCGCGATATGTCGCCGCGCCTTGGCAATGGCAATCATGATGGAGGGGCGGATGGATAATGTGATCCACTATGCCAGCCTGTTCCTGTTTGCGGCGGGTAGTTTTTTTGTCATCACCGGGGCGCTTGGCCTATTGCGTTTTCCTGATTTTTATACCCGCATGCACGCATCCGGTGTTACCGATACTCTGGGTGCGGATCTGATTTTGTGGGGCATGATCTTGCAGGCGGACGGGGATTGGTTATTGATTGCCAAGCTTTTGATCATCATGTTATTCCTGATGTTTACAAGCCCGGTCTCGACCCATTCGATTGCCCATGCGGCTTGGGTCGGGGGGCTAAACCCCTTGCTTGGCAAGGAATTAAAACACCACGACATTGCGCCGGATCGTGACGAGACCAAGGCGCCGGTAGAGATGCCCGGCGGGGAAGAGCAAAACAAGGGGGGCGCAGCATGAATGATCCCGTAAGTTTTGCCACGGAATTTCATCCTTCTTCATCGCCGATCTTTTTTGTGGAATTGGCGATACTCACCCTTTTGGTCATCACCTCGATTGCCATGTTGCGCATGCGCCGTCTGTTCGGGGTTGTCATGCTGTCGGGGATTTACAGCTTTTTGAGTGCGGCATTTTTTGTGGCGCTGGATGCGGTCGATGTTGCCTTTACCGAGGCGGCTGTGGGGGCCGGTATTTCTACGGTGTTGATGTTGTCGGCCATGTTGCTGACGGCGCGGCGGGAAAAACCCTATGCGCCGGGGCATGCGGCCTTGGCGGCTGTTGTTTGTGTGATTGTTGGCGGGGCCTTGATTTATGCCACGCTGGATGCGCCGCCCTATGGTGATGCGGCCGCGCCGGCCAATTCCTATGTAGGGCAGGCTTATGTGGAGCGGTCGGCTGTTGAAATCAGCATGCCGAATATCGTGACCACGGTGCTGGCCTCCTATCGCGGCTTTGACACTATGGGCGAGGTGGCGGTTATTTTCACAGCAGGGCTTGCTGTGATGCTGCTTTTGGGAATTGGTTCTGATCGCGGCGGCAAAGATGTGCGCGATGTGCCGCGCATGGTTGGGCGCGAAGAGGACGGGCCAGGCTTGGGTGAAAAACCAACACTTGATGATGGTGGAAAATCTCCTTCGCCAAAGGGAGGCGCGTCATGATGGGACATCTTATTTTGCGGGTGGTGATTAAGCTGCTATTTGCGCCAATCCTGCTCTTTGGCCTTTATGTGCAGTTTCATGGCGATTATGGTCCCGGTGGCGGGTTTCAGGCGGGGGTGATTTTTGCCAGCGCCTTTATCCTGTTTGCCCTTGGCTTTGGCCTCAAGGAAACGCAAAAACATCTGCCGCCGACCGTGCTGCCATTTTTTATGGTGTTCGGGCTTTTGCTCTATGCGCTGACCGGTGTGTTGGGTTTGTTTATGGGCGGCAATTTTCTCGATTATTATGTGTTGGCCCCGGACTCCCATCATAATGCCGGGCAGCATATCGGTATTATACTGGTTGAATTTGGCGTTGGTGTCGCTGTTTTCTCCGCGATGATGACCATCTTTTATTTCTTCGCTGGCCGCGAGCCGGAAATTCATGATGCGGATTGGTAGGCGATTATGTGGGATTTTATTCTAGAGCGTTATAATTACTGGGTCGTCATCATGCTGATGATGATCGGTCTTTATATCGTCATCTCCCGGGGCAATCTGGTGAAAACCCTGGTGGGCCTTAATCTGTTCCAGACATCGGTTTTTGTGTTTTACATTTCCATGGCGAGAATTGCCGGTGGTACGGCGCCAATCTATACCAAGGCAGATTATAAAGCGCGTCTGAAAGAAGGGCTGCCGCAAGAGCAAATCACCCATATTTCCTATACCGGCAATGCCGGCCATCACGGGGCCGGCCATCACGGGGAGGGTGATTATGGCAAGCATGGCGAGGGTGCCAAGGGCGGTTACGGGAACAGTGAGGGCGGCAATCATGAGGCGATCGGGGGGGGAACCGGCAGTCTTCATGATGGCGAAGCAATGCCGAGCAATGATCTCTCCAGCATGATGGGCGCGCAGACTTCCGGTGAAGTAATCGCCCATCAGCCGATGCCGGACCTCCATGATATGTCTAATATGGAGGCCAATATGGCGCCGAATATGGGCGCTGATATGGCGGCCAATGGTCCGGGTTTTTCGGGGCCGGAAAATATGGCCTATGAGACCTTGCCCAATATTATTCCGTCAGATGTCGGCGAGGTGATTTATTCCAACCCCTTGCCCCATGTTTTGATTCTGACAGCGATTGTGGTCGGGGTTGCGACGACGGCGGTGGGGCTGGCACTGGCGGTGCGTATTCGCGAAGCCTATGGCACGATTGAAGAAGATGAGTTGGAAGCGGCCGATAATATTGCCGAATTTGGCCGTCCGCAAACCAAAGCAGCCGGGAGTGTCGGGTAGATTATGGACTTTTTCGCGCAGCTTCCTGCTTTGCCTGTTGTGGTGCCGTTTGTAGCGGCGCCGATGGCCTTGCTTATGCCGCCGGGGCGGATACCCTGGCTTTGGGCTGTGCTGGTGTCATGGGTGAGTTTCGGCTTGAGCCTGCTTCTATTGGAGCAAGTGTGGGTGAATGGCCCGGTCACCTATGCGATGGGTGGCTGGGCGGCACCTTTGGGGATTATTTATTATATCGATCTGGCCAATGCGCTGGTTTTATCCCTGGTTACCGGCATTGCTGCGGTGGTCTTTCCCTATGCCTATAATTCGGTGCGCGACGAGATTAATCACGGGCAAACCCCGGGATTTTATACGGCGCTGCTTTTGTGTCTGGCGGGTTTGATTGGCGTTACCATGACCGGTGATGCGTTCAACGTATTTGTGTTTCTGGAGGTGTCCTCGCTGGCGACCTATACGCTGGTGGCCATGGGTGCCGGACGTGATCGGCGGGCACTGACGGCGGCCTTCAACTATCTGGTCATGGGCACGATTGGCGCAACATTCTTTGTTATCGGCATTGGTCTTCTTTATCAGGCAACCGGCACGTTGAACATGCTTGACCTCCATGAGCGTCTTGCGGGGCAGGATAATCGCCTGGTCAAAGCCGCTTTCGCATTCATCATCACAGGGCTTGGGCTTAAGCTTGCCATGTTGCCCCTGCATTTATGGTTGCCGCCGGCCTATACCTATGCGCCTTCGGCTATAACCGCTTTTCTGGCCGCCACGGCAACCAAGGTTGCGGTCTATATCATGCTGCGCTTCCTGTTCACGGTATTTGGCTTTGACTTTCCATTCCTCAAAGTGGCGCTCGATTTCTTTTTGGTGCTGGGGATTGCCGGCATGTTCATCGCTTCTCTTGCGGCGGTGTTTCAGGATGATGTCAAAATGCTGCTGGCCTATTCCTCGGTGGCACAAATCGGCTACATGCTGCTCGGCATTTCGCTGGGCACGGTGGACGGGGTCGCGGCGAGCCTTATCCATGTGGTCAATCACGCCTTTATTAAAGCGGCGCTGTTCATGGCCGTTGGCATTGTGGTCTTGCGTCTTGGCTCCCATCAATTACGAGCATTTCAGGGGCTGGCCACGCGCATGCCATGGACGAGTTGGGGCATTGTTGTGGCGGGACTGAGCCTTGTGGGTGTGCCCGCAACCGTTGGTTTTGTTTCCAAATTTGCCTTGTTAAGCGCAGTGTTTGCCAAGGGCGGCACGATGGAAATCATTGCCGGCTTTTTGATTTTGGCCAGTTCCCTATTGGCGGTTATTTATATGATGCGGGTTATCAAAGTGATGCTGCAGCCGGTGCCGACGGATGGTCCGTTTGCGGGCCCTGTGGCTGCACCACCTTTGACGATGCGGCTCATGTTATGGATCATGGTCGGGGTGAATATTTATTTCGGTTTGCAGGCGCAGCCGGTGATTGCCATTGCACAAAAGGCAGCCGCGACCCTGCTTGGTGTTGATAGCGGGGAGGCGTTTTAGATTATGTCTTTTGCTGCGCCTTTTGCCCCTGAAATCTCTATCATTTATGCGCTGACGGTGCCGCTTATCGGCATGTTTGGCATCATGCTCGCTGACAAGCATCAAAATATTCGCGAAGGTGTAACGCTGGTGACGGCGCTGGTCACCTTCTGGCTGGTGCTGGGGGTATTTTCTGCTGTTGGCAATGGCGCAAGACCGGAACTGTTATTGTTTGAAATTATGCCCGGCCTTGCACTTTCGTTCAAGGTGGATCCTTTGGGGGCGTTGTTCTCGCTCATCGCCAGTGGTTTGTGGATTATCAATTCGCTTTATTCCATTGGCTATATGCGCGGCACCAATGAAAAGCATCAGACGCGGTTTTACATGTGTTTTGCGGTGGCGATCTTTGCCGCCCTCGGCATTGCCTGGTCGTCCAATCTCATCACCTTCTTTTTGTTCTATGAAGCGCTGACCCTGTCGACCTATCTTCTGGTGACCCATAAGGGCGACGAAAAAGCCCAGCGCGGCGGCGGCATCTATCTTGGTATTTTGATGGGCACCTCTATCGGCCTGTTGCTGCCAGCGATTGTGTTGACCTATGTGCTGACCGGCACCGGTGATTTTACCCAAGGGGGTATTCTGGCCGGATCCCTTGAAGAGGGCTCCTGGGTGGTGATGGCGCTGCTGGGGCTTTATGTTTTCGGGATAGGCAAGGCGGCGCTGATGCCCATACATTCCTGGCTTCCCAATGCCATGGTCGCGCCAACGCCGGTATCGGCATTTTTGCATGCGGTGGCGGTGGTAAAGGCCGGTGTGTTCGGGGTGATGAAGATTGCCGTTTATATTTTCGGCACGGATTTCCTAAGCGCCAGCGGTGCCAATATCCCCTTCATGTGGATTGCCGGTTTTTCTATCCTGCTCGCCTCGGCAATTGCCATGGGGCAGGATAATCTAAAGGCGAGGCTCGCTTATTCCACCGTTTCGCAACTGGCCTATGTGACCTTGGGGGCGATGCTCGCCAATTCCATGGGAGTGATGGGCGGCTCCATGCAAATCGCCATGCACGCCCTTGGCAAAATGACTTTGTTTATGTGTGCCGGGGCGATTTATGTGGCCCATCACAAAACCCTGGTTTCTGAGTTGTCGGGGCTGGGGCGCAAAATGCCGATCACCTTTGCGGCGTTTTTCATTGGTGCGTTGTCGATTGTCGGTCTGCCGCCCATGGGTGGCATGTGGCCGAAATTTTTCCTGATGGTCGGTGCCGCTGATGCCGGACAATTGGCGATTATTTTCATTCTGGCGCTGTCGTCGATCCTGAATGTCATCTATCTATTGTCGATTCCCATAAAAGCCTTCTTCATGGCGGAAAATGGTCGTGATGGTGCCAATGAAGATGGCAGTGGCACCAAAACCATTGAATGGGGTAATTTGCGCGAGGCACCGTTTTTCTGTCTCTTGCCACCGGTGTTGACGGCGATTGGCACGATTATCCTGTTTTTCCTTGTGGGGGATTTGTACAGATTCCTTGAGCCGATTTTAGGAGGCGCTTATGGCTGACCATGATGCAAGGCCCGGAAATACGGATGCTGGAAACAAGAAGGCGGACAGTACGGGCTGGGCCGATCATCCGGTTTTCGTGCGCGGCTTTTTGTGGACGCTCTATATCTCATGCGCTTTGGCGGCGGGGGCCGGATTTATCTGGCAGAAAAAAAAGCCCCATTTCGAGCTTGAGGCCTTTCCTGTTTTCTTTGCCATTTATGGCTTTGTCATGTTTGCGTTGATCGTGCTCGTCGGGCAGCATTTGCGTAAACTGGTAGGCCGTTCGGAGGATTATTATCGTGAGCGTGAATAGCCTCCTCGCCTTTCTCGACAATCCCGGTATAATTTTAACGCTGGGCGCTTTTCTGACGGTGCTGGCGCCGGTGGCTCTGCGCCGCCCGATCATGCTTGGGGTGGTGGCCTTTTCCGCTTTCCGTCTTTGGGGCATGGAAATTGGCGATAGTCTGGCATTTACCCTGTTCGATCTTGAGATCATGCCGGTCCAATATGATGTGTTGTCGCGGCTGTTTCTGGTGGTGTTCCATATCGCAGCCGGGTTGAATGTCATCTATTCATGGATGGTGAAAGATCGCTCGGAATGTTTTGCCGCTTTGGCCTATCCGGCGGCAGCCATGGGCGGGGTATTGGCTGGCGACTGGATTACATTGTTCATCTGGTGGGAACTGGCGGCGTTGACTTCTGTGTTCCTTGTCTGGGCGCCGCAAACCCGCGAAAGCTATTTGTCGGGCCTGCGTTATATGTCGATCCAGATTGCGTCCGGCGTGATTTTGCTTGGCGGCATTGTGCTGGTGTTTCGCGAACAGGATAGTTTGGCGATTGGTACGCTTTCCTTGCGCGATGGCGGTGGAAATTTCAATATTGCGGCGCTGATGCTGTTCATCGCGCTTGGCATAAAATCCGCCTTTCCGATGCTGCATAATTGGGTTCAGGACGCTTATCCCAAAGCCACCATTGGCGGCACTATCATTCTTTCGGTCTTCACTACCAAGCTTGCGGTCTATATGTTTGCGCGGGTGTTTGTGGGCACACCAGAGCTAATCTGGATTGGTGCGATCATGACCATCTTCCCTATCTTCTTTGCGCTTATCGAAAATGATTTGCGCAAGGTTTTGACCTATTCCATCAACAACCAGGTGGGTTTCATGATTGTCGGCATTGGCTTTGGCACCGCCGCCTCGGTGAATGGCGCGGTTGGCTATGCCTTTGGCAATATCATTTTTGAAAGCCTGTTATTCATGTCGGTGGGGGCGGCCATGTATCGCACCGGCACCTCGAAAGCGACCGAGCTTGGCGGGCTTTACCGCACCATGCCGATAACCTTGTTTTTCTGCCTCATCGGGGCGCTCTCGATTTCCGCCTTTCCGGGTTTTGCCGGTTTTGTTACCAAGGGTTTGATATTGGACGGCGCGGCAGAAGCCCATAATCTCATCATCTGGTTGATACTTTTATTTGCCTCTGCCGGGGTGCTGGAACATGCGGGGATTAAAATTCCCTATTTCACCTTCTTTGCCCATGACAGTGGCAAGCGGCCCAAAGAAGCCCCATTGCCAATGTTGATTGCCATGGGGATTGCGGCGTTTTTATCGGTGGTCATCGGTCTTTATCCGCAGCCCTTATTTGCCCTATTGCCGCATCAGGCGCATATTGTCGATTATAACCCGTTCACCGCCTATCATTTTGTCGAGCAATTGCAGCTCTTGCTGTTTGCGGTGCTGGCCTTTGCCCTGCTGATCAAGTTCAAACTCTATCCGCCGGAAGTGCCGTCAACCAATCTTGATGTGGACTGGTTCTATCGGATTCCCGGGCGCGCTGTTTTATTTGCCATTATCGGTTTTGTGGTGGCGGCCTGGCGGGTGGTCTGGGGGGGCTTGCAAAAACTTGTGGGCTCCATTGTCGAGCGCACCCATCGCACCCATGGGCCGGAAGGGGCTTTGGCGCGAAGCTGGCCGGTGGGCTTTATGGCTCTATGGACCGCAGTGGTGCTGGGGGCGGCGTTGATTGTGCTGTTTTTGAACCAGTAACGCCCTAGAGCCTATCCGGTTTTGATGGAATCAAAACCGGGCTCTAAGTCTTTGTTTTGACGCTCCTGAGCCAAGGCGAAGGGCCGGACGGATAACCGGCTTCACCCTGAGGAGCCGCGAAGCGGCGTCTCGAAGGGTCCACTTATCCTGGAAACGCTCTAAACACTTGAATTTTCTGATTGTTTCGCTCTGAAACGATATTCTCCCTTCGTTCTTGTGAGCGGGAAGAGGGATAGGAATTTTACCTTGATTGCGGCGAGTGTTTCCTGTATGTTCTTTTTCTTTGGAGCCGGTATAAAACTTATCCTCACTTTCTGACGGCATAATAGAATATTGGTTCGGGGCATTCCCTGGTCGGACGGAAGTTGCGTGTAAGTCGAAGCCAGTGGTGACAAAAGTGATGACCACAGAAAATGAGAATTGGCATCAGCAATGTGCAGGCGCTGCGCGGCGGATCGCGGCGGAAGCTTTTGATGTGAGCGATGCGGTGTTGACAGCGCCCAATCGCTGCCGGGCGCATATTGCGCTGGCCCGGCAGGTCGCCATGTATCTTACCCATGTGGTCGCCTCCATCAGCCTTACCGATATTGCGCTTGCCTTTTCCCGTGATCGCACAACCGTTTCCCATGCTTGTCGCAGGATTGAGGACAAGCGCGATGAATTATTGTTCGATTTGCAGATTGAGCAATTGGAGGCTCGTATGCGGCGTGAGCTGGAGCGGATTAAACTGGCTGAAGTGCTGGAGGCCAAAACCGTTCAGGCAAATGATATGGCGGTGCGGGTTGTTGGTGAGCGTCCGCGTTATGGGCTTAGCGTGCAGGCGCGTATTTTACCCTTCCGCCGCCGCTGAAGCCTCAAGCCTGGCCTTGGCTTCGCGTTTTATGCGCGCCACCATGGAGGAAAGTCCATTGGCGCGTTGCGGGGTCAGATGGGCGGTCAGATCTATTTCGGCAAATTTTTCCTGTGGGTCGAGATCGATGATGTCCTGAAAAGTTTTGCCGGAAAAAAGCGCGGTCATCATCGCGACCAGACCCTTGACGATATGGGCATCGCTATCACCACGAAAATAAAGCCGCCCGTTTCGGGGAGGATCGAATACCAGCCAGACTTGTGACGCGCAGCCCTGCACCTTATTGGTTTCATTGCGCTCTTCATCGCTCAAAGGGGCCAAATGTCGCCCCAGATCGATAATATATTTATAGCGCTCCTCCCATTCATCGAGAAAGGCAAAATCTCCAGCGATGGTTTCAAAACTTTCCATATCTACCAGATAGGCCAAATCCGGCTTGATTTCAAAGCCTTTGGTAAAGGCCGGGATTTGCGCTTATTGGTCCCGTATAAAACACCGCGCCTCGTAAAAGAGACGCGGTGCTTTTTGTTAGTGCAAGAAGAATGATTATCGCCGGAATATCTAATTCCCGCTAACCCCGGCGACATGGCCAACACAAGACGCCACATCCTGAAGGCCATGAGTGCCAAGGCAGAACATCTCCTCATAGGGTGTTCGGGTGGCGGCAACACATTGGTCGAGATTAAGCTTGGCCGTGGTCAGGCATTTATTGGCCCGATTATTGCGCGCATAGGTGGAGACACTTCTTTCGTCCACATCACCAACCGAATAGCGCGCAGCCAGAACCAAAGCACGGGCGAGAATGGGCGTTGCGTCCCTGGAGCGTTTGGCATAATTGCCAGAACCGGCCCAGTCCGGTGCCCATAGGGCATCAGCGCTCGCCAGTTCCGGTTGAATAACGCCGGAGGCGGTCGAGGCTGGCAGGATTGGTGCCGACAGGCTGGCCCGTGAATAGGAATAGGAGCGGGCACTATCGACGCGGCTCATGCCTGGCGATATTTTACGCTTGGCCCAGCTTTTCTTTTGCAGGGCATAGGCCTCGGCAATGAAGCTGTCGGCCAGCGCTTTCACCTTATAGGCGTCCATGGCTGTGACCTGTAAAATATCATCAATCGCCGCTTTCGAGCCATCAAGATTAAGCGCCAGTGAAGGATCTTGGCGAAGAGCGCTCAAAAACTGATCGCGCCCCCCAAGACGCGCCATTTCCTTTTTGACCGAATTGGCAAATTCGCCATTATCGGCGGCAACCAAAGCCGCATAGGCAACCCAGCCCGATGACAGCTTGTCAGGGGAGTGGGAGGCGAGCCGATTATGGGCATCCCGGGTTGCATGGGCGCTGTCGATGACCGTCGCCGATAGAAGATCAATATCAGAGCGGAACTGGACATAGGCAGTCGCACGCTGTTCCAGCGGTGTCATTTCCGGTTGGACGATCGTCGTTTCCGGTTCCTTTTGCTTATCTCTGTTAAATTTTGGCCAGCCCGCTATTGCGGCCCCGGCCTGACTTGCGCCAAAAAGCGCCGTTAAGGCGAAACCAAGGACAAAAACCAGTTTTTTACCCGTTTTTTTACCAACACGCCTTTTTCCCAAATTATCACCCAAAACCCCGGAAAATTCCCGATTGCTCATTTCCCGTGTCTCCTTTGCTTACGCGACTACACTACTTAAAAGATCATGCCTATCACAAATCGTGGCCGACATATTGTCAAACTTCCGGTTTTGGAAAAAATTTAATGAATTTTAATCCTCCAAAACCCCTCCAGACTCTATGGAAAACACCGCTTTTTTAGCTTTTCCAGACAAGAAATTCCATTCTGTGCCTTGCGGCATTTAGGAAGCGTTAACAGGTATCAGTCCATGGTTAACCCGTTATGAGCGCTGCCATGAGCAATCCCTATCGGCCAAGAGCCGAAAAATCACCGCAAACCGTCGCAAAGACAGGTTTCATGCGCGGTGGCAGGCAGGCTTTGGCGAAGCGCATTTTTGGTAAAATTCGCCAAATCTGGGCGGGTAAAAATGCCATCGAGAATGATTTTTTTGGTGCTGGCGAGGATATGATTGCCCTGCATGGGCGCGATGGCCGGTTTTTGAAAGTTTCCTTGGCAGCGGAAAAATTGCTGGGTGTGCCTGCCGAGCAGCTTATTGGCCGCACGCTGGGGGAGATTGTTGTCCCCGAACAGCGTGGACAAATTCTGGATTTTCTGACCCGGGGGCTGGGTCTCAAACAGACAGGCCGCGAGATTTTCTGCATTATGCGTCCGGATTGCCGGTTGCGCTGGGTGGAAATGACGGCAACTCCGATGGGGGACGGGTTGTTGCGCACGATTACCCGTGATGTCACTCATCAAAGGCTGGCCCATGAGGCGCTGGACGAGGCGCGCAGCGAAGCGGAAGCCCTGGCGCTGGCGCGCTCGCGGCATTTGGCCGATCTAAGCCATGAAATTCGCACCCCTTTAAATGCGGTTATCGGTTTTGCGGAAATAATGGAGCGCGAAACCTTCGGGCCGATTGGCAATGAAAAATATGCCGAATATGCCGAATTGATTCATCGCTCTGGCGATCATTTGCTGTCTCTCGTTTCGGACCTGCTGGATCTGTCGAAAATTGAAGCCGATCGTTATCAGCTGGATATTCAGGAGGCTGATATTGCTTCGATTGCCCGCGATTGCGTTGACATGATGGGTCTTGGGGCGGAACAGGCAGGGCTTGCATTGGAAATGACCGGCGATGTGGATCTGTGTCTGGCCGAAGTGGATCCAAGGGCGGTGCGGCAAATCCTGCTCAATCTTTTATCCAATGCGATTAAATTTACCCGCGCCGGCAGTGTGACGCTGGATATCAGCATGCAGGAAAAAACCGTGCGCCTGGCTGTCAGCGATACCGGTATTGGTATGAGCAAGGAGGCAGTGGCGTCGATTGGCGGGCGCTATGCGCAAGCCCATAGGGAAAGCGTGCGCGGGGTGCGTGGCACCGGTCTGGGCCTTGCTCTGGTGCGCTCGCTTTGTGAGCTGCATGGGGGAAATATGGATGTGGTGAGCAAGCCCGATGAGGGCACGACGATTTTTGTAACCTTGCCCTTGCGCGCC
>JALSJA010000100.1 GCA_026989615.1 Parvularculaceae bacterium
CAAAGCCCTGACCGGCAGGAGCGGCACCACCAGCCGCAACGCCGCCAGCAATTTGCCCGCCATGGCCAGCGCCCATGGACGGCGCATCACCACCAGAAGAGCGGCCATCCAGCATCACCATGGAAGAATTGAAATTACGCAACACCACTTCGGTGGTGTAGCGATCATTACCATCCTTGTCCTGCCATTTACGGGTTTCCAACTGGCCTTCGAGATAAACCTTGGAGCCTTTTTTCAGATATTGCGAAGCGACCCGCACCAGACCTTCGGAGAAAATAGACACCCGGTGCCATTCCGTCTTTTCACGGCGCTCGCCGGTGTTTTTGTCTTTCCATGTGTCCGATGTGGCCACCGAAAAAGAGCAGACCTGCCCGCCATTTTGAAATTGCCGCACTTCCGGGTCCTGCCCGAGATTGCCCACCAGAATTACCTTATTCACACTACCAGCCATAACCCGCTTCCTTCTGTTCTCGCCTTATGCGCCTGACGCCCATGGACGCCTCTATTTTATAAAAATGGCCGGGATATCCCCGCCACAATGCCCACCTTAAACAACCCGTCCCCAAACCCCATACGCTGTTTTTCCACATGGCTTCGCTTGATTGATTTCTTATAAGTGTTCATACTTTGTTCTTGATGTCAAGTGCGACTCATCTGTCTATGACAGGCCTTCAAATCCTCAAATTCCCCAAGAGCAGAAAGCCCTGCCCCCCATGTCCCTGAACCGATCCCTGAAATCGATCATTGTTACCGGCGCCCGGGAGCATAATCTTAAAAATATCTCGGTGGAAATCCCGCGGGAAAAACTGGTGGTCATCACCGGCCTGTCCGGCTCCGGCAAATCCTCCCTCGCCTTTGACACTATCTATGCAGAAGGCCAGCGGCGCTATGTGGAGAGCCTTTCGGCCTATGCACGGCAATTTCTGGAACTGATGCAAAAGCCCGATGTGGACCAGATTGAGGGGCTTTCTCCGGCAATTTCCATTGAGCAGAAGACCACTTCGCGCAATCCCCGCTCCACGGTCGGCACGGTGACGGAAATTTACGACTATATGCGGCTGCTCTGGGCCCGGATTGGCGTGCCCTATTCCCCCGCCACCGGCCTGCCCATTACCAGCCAGACCATTTCGGAAATGGTCGACCGGTTGATGACGGAGCCCGAGGGCGCGCGGTTTTTCCTGCTCGCACCGATAATCCGCGGGCGCAAGGGAGAATATAAAAAAGAATTTGCCGACCTTATGAAACGCGGCTTTCAGCGGGTGCGGGTCGATGGCACTTTTTACGACATTGGCGATATCCCCGCGCTTAACAAAAAGCTCAAACACGATATTGATGTGGTGGTTGACCGCATCATCATCAAACCGGATATCGAAACCCGCCTCGCGGATAGTTTTGAGACTGCATTGGCGCTGGCCGATGGCATTGCCATTGCCGAAAGCGCCGATAAAAATCGCCGCGATGAAAATGACAAGAACCTTCCCTTTCGTATTACTTTTTCGGAAAAATTTGCCTGTCCGGTGTCCGGCTTTACGATTGACGAGATAGAGCCAAGGCTTTTTTCCTTTAACAATCCCTTTGGCGCCTGCCCATCTTGTGACGGGCTTGGCACGCAAATGGTGTTTGATCCCGGTCTTGTGGTCTCCGAAGGCGACAAGCCATTGGTCAAAGGCGCGATCGCCCCATGGTCCAAAACCCAAAGCCCCTATTACACCCAGACCCTTCTGGCACTGGCCGAGCATTATGGCGTTGACCCGCAAACCCCATGGAAAAAACTGCCTAAAAAATTTCAAAAAACGGTTCTATTCGGTAGTGGCCGCGAGGAAATCAAATTCACTTATGATGATGGCATGCGCCGTTTTGAAACCACCAAAACCTTCGAAGGTGTGATCCCCAATCTGGAGCGGCGCTGGCGCGAAACGGATTCTCAATGGGTGCGCGAGGACATGGAGAAATTTCAATCCATCACCCATTGCGAGATTTGTGACGGGCAGCGCCTGAAACCGGAAGCGCTGGCGGTCAAGATTGATGGCTGGCATATTTCCCGCGCAACGGCTTTATCCATTCGCGATGCCGATCAGTGGTTTCGCGCCTTGGAAAAGAAGCTGAGCAAAAAACAAAAACAAATTGCCTCACGAATTTTGAAGGAAATTCGCGAGCGCCTGCATTTTCTGAATAATGTCGGGCTTGAATATTTATCCCTGTCACGCAGTTCCGGCACATTATCGGGCGGTGAAAGTCAGCGCATACGATTGGCCTCGCAAATCGGCTCAGGCCTGACCGGGGTTTTATATGTGCTGGATGAACCGAGCATTGGCCTGCATCAACGCGATAATCAGCGCCTGCTCGACACGCTGCGGCGCCTGCGTGATCTTGGCAATTCTGTTATTGTTGTCGAGCATGATGAAGAAGCGATCTTAAGCGCCGATCATGTGATTGATATTGGCCCCGGTGCCGGAGTTCATGGGGGCAAAATCATTGCCGAGGGCGCGCCGAAAAAAATCATTGCCGCCAAAAACAGTCTCACAGGCGCTTATCTGGCCGGGCGTCGCAATGTGCCCATCCCTGCCGAACGGCGCAAGATTGACCCCAAGCGCATGGTCGAAATCAAAGGCGCGTCAGCCAATAATCTGCAAAATCTGACCGTGCAATTTCCATTGGGGGTTATGAGCTGTGTCACCGGTGTTTCCGGTGGCGGCAAATCTACCCTGACGGTCGAAACCCTTTACAAAGCCGCCGCACGGCGATTGATGAAATCAAAAACCGTGCCCGGCAAGCATGACAGCATTACCGGGTTAGAGCATCTCGACAAGGTGATTGATATTGACCAATCCCCCATTGGCCGCACCCCGCGCTCCAATCCGGCCACCTATACCGGCGCATTTACCCCCATTCGCGAATGGTTTGCGGGCCTGCCGGAATCCAAGGCCCGTGGCTATGCCCCGGGACGGTTTTCTTTCAATGTCAAAGGCGGACGCTGCGAGGCCTGTCAGGGCGATGGTGTCATCAAAATCGAAATGCACTTTCTGCCCGATGTCTATGTCACTTGTGATGTCTGCCGTGGCAAGCGCTATAATCGCGAAACTCTGGAAGTGACCTTCAAGGATAAGTCCATCGCCGATATTCTTGATATGACCGTGGAAGATGGTGCAAAATTTTTCAAAGCCGTGCCCTCTATTGCCGACAAGCTGGAGACCCTCAACCGGGTCGGGCTGTCCTATATTAAAATCGGCCAGCAAGCGACAACGCTTTCCGGCGGTGAAGCGCAACGGGTCAAGCTGGCCAAGGAATTGGCCAAGCGCGCCACCGGTCGCACGCTGTATATTCTCGATGAACCCACTACCGGCCTGCATTTCGAAGATGTGCGCAAATTGATGGAAGTGCTGCAAGAGCTTGTGGATCAGGGCAATAGCATGATTATCATTGAGCATAATCTCGATGTCATCAAACAGGCCGACTGGATTATCGATCTTGGCCCTGAAGGCGGCGATGGCGGCGGCGAAATTGTCGCTGCCGGCACGCCCGAAGATGTCGCCAAGGTGAAAGCCAGCTTTACCGGCCATTATCTAAAACCCGTCCTCGCCCGGCAAAAACCGGAAGCGCGCAAAAAATCAACCCGCATTTCCCGCGGGCAAATTGCGGCGACAAGGCCCAGGCCTGCAACCAAAAAGAAGGTGACGCGGAAAAGAGTGCGAAAGAATAGGTAGCGAATAGCGAATAGCGAGTAGTTTTTTCCCTTGTGTAAAGCTTACAATCAATAAAAATGATTTCCGCTTGATATGCGATCGAAGATCTCCGCAAAGGATGCGTTTGTTGCTACTCGCTACCGCCTTCTTCCAATAATCGCCGGTGAA
>JALSJA010000101.1 GCA_026989615.1 Parvularculaceae bacterium
CCACAACCGCCATGCGCCGTTACATTTCTGGCGTTATCTTGTTTGACGAAACCATTCGCCAGAAAGCCGCCGATGGCACGCCGCTGGTCAAGCTGATCGAAAAAACCGGCGCCATTCCCGGCATTAAAGTTGACATGGGCGCAAAAGCCCTGCCGGGTTTTCCCGGCGAGACCGTAACCGAGGGTCTCGATGGTCTGCGTGATCGGCTGAAGGAATATTACAAGCTTGGCGCCCGCTTTGCCAAATGGCGTGCGGTGATTGATATCAGCCGTCGCGGCGGCAAGGCGATGCCAAGCTGGACTTGCATCAAGGCCAATGCCCATGCCCTGGCCCGCTATGCGGCTTTGTGTCAGGAGGCGCAGATTGTGCCCATCGTTGAGCCGGAAGTTTTGATGGATGGCGACCATGATGCCGATCGCTGCTATGAGGTCACCGAATGGGTTTTGAAAACTCTATATGCCGAACTATTTGAAGCCAATGTCGCTCTGGAAGGCACGATTTTGAAACCCAATATGATTGTTTCCGGCAAGCTCGCCAAAAAACAGGCAAGCATCGAGGAAGTCGCCGAAAAAACCGTGCGTTGTTTTCGCAATGCTGTGCCTGCGGCAGTACCGGGGATTGTGTTCCTGTCCGGCGGACAGTCCGACCTTGAAGCAACCGCCCATTTAAACGCCATGAATGCAAGCTATGGCAAGCAAATTCCGTGGAAGCTTTCTTTCTCCTATGGTCGCGCTTTGCAGGCCGCACCATTGAAAGCATGGAAAGGCAAAACAGCCAATGTCAAAAAAGCGCAGGAAGCCTTTGCCCATCGCGCCCGCATGAATGGCCTTGCGCAAAAGGGCAAATGGTCGAAAGCAGAAGAAAAGAAAAAATAATGGGCAAATCACTTGCCATGACGAAAATGAAAAGGCGGGTATCATGAGCGATACCCGCCTTTATCTCATTACCCCGCCGGTGATTGAAAATATGGATGCTTTTGCGGCAGAATTTGAGGCCGTATTAAAGGCCGCCCATGGCACGCCGGCACAAATTGCCTGCCTGCAAATTCGCCTTAAAAAGGATAATGTCCCCGCCAGCGATGACCGCATTTTAGAGCTTGCCAGAAAACTCTTGCCCCTCGCCCATGCCCATGATTGCATTATCCTGATCAATGATCGCGCGGACCTTGCCAAAAAATCCGGTGCAGACGGGGTGCATCTCGGGCAAGAAGACGGGGCTGTCAAAGCTGCAAGAGATTTGCTGGGGCAAGAAGCTTCGATTGGCGTTACCTGCCATAATAGCCGCCATCTGGCGATGATTGCCGGCGAGCAAGGGGCTGACTATGTGGCCTTTGGGGCGTTTTTTCCAACCGACACCAAACAGGCCAGAACCAGCGCCAGCCCCGATCTCATCCAATGGTGGGTCGAAGCCACTACGCTGCCTTGTGTTGCTATTGGCGGCGTGCGCCCTGAAAACGCGCCGCCGCTCATCGCCGCAGGCGCTGACTTTCTCGCCGTCTCTTCAGGCCTATGGCAGCACCCTCAAGGCCCAAAAGCCGCGATTAAAGCTTTTGCCGCCCTGCTTTAACCCTTTTCGGCATAATTCTTGCCTGTTAAGATGGATGGGATAGCCAGCAATAGTGATGATTTACGGCTATTTTCGGGGACAATATGGATCACAAAAATGTATATAGGACCAAGCCAAAACCGGCGCGCGCAAGGCGCGGGGTTTTTATGCTGGCCCTGATGGCCGTTTTTTATACGGCCTTTTTCCTGTTTGCCGCCTCCGCCAATGCGCAGGTCATGATTGACGAAAACAGTCAGAACACGGGCCAGCTGCAACCGGCCATTGATGCATGGAAGCGGGGAGATTATGCAACCGCACGAAAATTAGCCGCGCAACTGGCGGCCCTCAATGATCCCGATGCGCTTTATCTGCTTGGCACGCTGGAGGAAAAAGGCCTTGGCGGACCCAAAAATATGGACGCGGCCATTCGCCATTATTACAGCGCCGGATTTTCCGGTCAGCCCAATGCACAATTTGCCCTTGGGGAGCTTGCCTATCAGGGCATCGAGGTAAACAAAGACCTGCACCGGGCCGCCAACTGGTTTAACCTTGCCGCCCAGCGCGGTCATGCCATGGCGCAATTGCGTCTCGGGGTGATGTATGCCAATGGCGAAGGCGTGCCAGAAGAGCCGGAGCGTGCCGCCGAACTTTTTGAAAAAGCAGCCGCCAGCCATGAGCCTGCCGCCCATTATCAATTAGGCCTGTTATTTATGGCCGGCAAAGGCGTGCCCCACTCCTTTCATGATGCCACCCAGCAATTTAAAATTGCCGCCGAAGCCGGCCATCCTATGGCGCAATATAATCTTGCCCTCATTTATGAAGGCGGCCTTGGCGATCAGGAAAACCCGGAACTGGCCGTTATGTGGATGCAGGCGGCAGCGCAAAATGGCGTTCCAGAAGCCATGACTGCTATGGGCCTGTTGGCCTATAATGGCCGTGGCATGGCGCAATCCAATAAAATTGCCGCCGATTGGCTGGAGCGCGCCGCTCTGGCCGGTGATATTGAAGGGCAATATCTTTATGCGGTTGCATTGGCAGAAGGCGCAGGGCGGCCACGCAATTTACGCGAAGCGCGATTATGGGCCTCCAAAGCCGTTGCCCAATCAGAAAGCGAGCCCTTGGAAATGCGTGAGGAGCGGGCAGATTTATTGCAAATCATCGACCAGATGATTGCAAGCAGCGCGCAGCGCCGCCAACAAATGGCACAAGCGCCACTCTATCGCCCGGCCATCGAGCAACAGGCGCCATCGCCAATGAACCAAACCCCTGCCCCAAGCCCAACGCCGCTTACAGAGTCGCTTACAGAGTCGGCCCCCGTCAGAAAAATGCCGCGGCGTCATTTGCGCTTTTAGGGTCATGCCCCCAAAGCCATGACTTGAACCCGCATCCCTTACAGCATAGATTGAATCTGCTGCCCGGTTCGTCAGGATAAATTTCCCCGGGGCCGTATTTTCTCGAACGGGAGCTGCCTCTGATTTGGATCGTGGTCCTTAACACGCGGCGCCCACCTGGTTATTTCGGATTTCCAGGGCGAAAGATAAGTCCAACGGCCAGGGCGGCACCATTCTTAAAGGGGGATAACGTTCTTATAAACGGATGCATACCCCATGATCAGCCCGCTATTCGACCGTAAATTTCTGGCCAGAGAAAAGGCCAAAGCCATACGCCGGGATCTGGTGCTGGCCCGCCCCGATGCGGCAAAACATGCGGCGCGAATTTTCATGGACACCATCCCCGTCAGTGCCGGACAAATTGTCGCCCTCTATCACACGATTGGCGATGAAATAAATACCGGCCCTCTGGCCGCAGCACTGCATGACAAGGCCGTGCAACTTGCTTTGCCGGTTATGGTCAAGAAAAAATCCCCCATGGTTTTTCGCGCTTTTGACGGCTCTCATCTGGTTGAAGGACGCTATGGCATTGCCGTACCACCGGAAGAGGCACCAGAAGTCGTTCCCGACATTATTGTCGTGCCCTTGCTGGCCTTCAAGAAAAATGGTGCCCGGCTCGGCATGGGCGGTGGCTATTATGATCGCACCCTCGCCCATCCCGATTACGCCAAGGCGCTGACCATTGGCTATGCCTATGGCGGGCAGGAAGACAGTTCCTTTCCAGTGGAAAGCCATGACCGCGCCCTTGATTGGATTATCACCGAGCGCGGGGCTTATAAGACCGGCTAAATATTTTTTTGTTCCGCAACCCAGTCTTTGATTTTTTGTTCCAGCACCGATAAGGGCAAGGCCCCTTCTTCCAGAACCGTGTCATGGAAATGGCGGACATCAAAATCTTCGCCTAATTCAATTT
>JALSJA010000102.1 GCA_026989615.1 Parvularculaceae bacterium
CGCAAGGTTCTCGCGCAGATACAAAACTCCCTAATTATCCAAAAAGCTTCTCAGTTTCCGCGAACGGCTTGGGTGTTTTAGTTTTCGCAGGGCTTTGGCTTCGATTTGGCGGATGCGCTCGCGGGTGACCGAGAATTGCTGGCCTACTTCTTCCAAAGTGTGGTCGGTGTTCATGCCGATGCCAAAGCGCATGCGCAGCACGCGCTCTTCGCGGGGGGTGAGTGAGGCGAGAACGCGGGTTGTGGTCTCGCGCAGATTTGACTGAATGGCCGCGTCGATGGGCAGGATCGCGCCCTTGTCTTCGATGAAGTCACCGAGATGCGAATCTTCTTCGTCACCGATGGGGGTTTCCAGCGAAATCGGCTCCTTGGCGATTTTCATCACCTTGCGCACTTTTTCCAGCGGCATGGAGAGTTTTTCTGCCAGCTCTTCCGGGGTTGGCTCGCGGCCAATTTCGTGGAGGATTTGCCGCGAGGTGCGCACGATTTTGTTGATAGTTTCAATCATATGCACCGGAATACGGATGGTGCGGGCCTGATCGGCGATGGAGCGGGTGATCGCCTGCCTAATCCACCAGGTCGCATAGGTGGAGAATTTATAGCCCCGGCGATATTCAAATTTATCCACCGCTTTCATCAGGCCGATATTGCCTTCCTGAATGAGGTCAAGAAATTGCAGGCCGCGATTGGTATATTTTTTGGCAATGGAAATCACGAGGCGCAAATTGGCTTCGACCATTTCCTTTTTGGCGATGCGCGCTTCGCGCTCGCCTTTTTGTACCGTTTGCACGATGCGGCGAAAATCCTGCACCGTCAGGCCGGTTTCCGTTGACAACATGCCGATTTGCTCACGCAGGGTTTCGATTTGCTTGGCCGCTTTGGTGGTAAAATTTTTCCAGCCCTTGCCGGACAGTTTCTTGATATTGCCAAACCAGTCAGGGTCGAGCTCATTACCGATATAATTATCGAGAAATTCCTGCCGTGGCACGCCATGGCTATCGGCGAGGCGCACCAGCTTGCCTTCCAGCCCCATGAGCGAGCGGTTAATGTCATAAAGCTGCTCGACCAGTGCTTCGATGCGCTGATTGTTCAAGCGCACGGAACGCACCTGCTCGACAATATCCTTTTGCAGCTTTTTGAGACGACGCAGTTGCGATGGAGAAAGGTCCCCCCCCTGCAACTGGTTTTCAATCATAATGTCTTGCAGACGCCGCAATTTTTTATAATCGCTGGAAATTTCGTCAAATGTGTTCATCACACTTTCACGCAATTCCGCTTCCATGGCCGAAAGCGACAAAGCACCTTCGTCAAAATCTTCTTCTTCCTCATCTTCAGAAGCAGCTTCGGCGCGTTCTTCTTCTTCGCGCTTGACCCGCTCGGCCACTTCCGGCTTGGTCATGTCGGGCCGGGATTCCGGTCCGCCGCCATAGGTCGCGTCGAGATCGATAATATCGCGCAACAACACCCGGCCTTCCTGCAGTTCGTCACGCCATACGCTAATCGCCTCAAAGGTCAAAGAGCTTTCACACAGAGCGCGGATCATGGTTTCGCGCCCGGCTTCAATGCGCTTGGCAATCGCAATCTCGCCTTCGCGGGACAGCAATTCCACCGTGCCCATCTCGCGCAAATACATGCGCACCGGATCATCGGTCCGATCAGAGCCTTCCTTGGTATTGGTGGTGACGCCGGTTTCGGTTTTTTTGACAACTGCCTTGCTGGTCGTCTCTTCTTCCTCGTCCTCGCCCTCGGTGACATTGATACCCATATCCGAGAGCCGCGCCATGACGTCCTCAATCTGCTCGGAAGAAAATTCACTTTCCGGTAGCATCTTGTTCAATTCATCATAGGTGATATAGCCGCGCTTTTTGGCAGCGTTGATTTTCTTCTTCAGCGCAGCATTGGACAGATCGATAATCGGCGCTTCGACTTCTTCGGCCTTGACCTTTTTGGTCGCTTTTTTCGTCGCCTTTTTGGTTGCTTTTTTCGCCTTGGTTGCCGTGGTTTTCTTGGTTGCCATGGAGTTGTTGTTACCCGTTGTTAGAAATTTAATTTTCCGCGCCCGTTTCTTCCTGTGAGCGATGCCGTTTATTTCATAATCGCGCATTCGAAACCAAAACCGGTCTCCCTTTTTTGCCAATGCGCTTTTGTCGTTTAATCCCTGAAAAATCCGATGTGATCTGACTCATGCGGCGGTCACTTAATGGTCGCTATCATCTTTCCCATCAACAACGATTGCCATGCGATAATTATGCACGGCACGCCAATGGGCCTCTCCTGTTTCGTCCTGCACCGCCTCACGGGCAGCCTCGGCCGCCTCGACTTTGAGTAGTCCATTATGAAGGTGCAGGGAAAGGGTGTTACGCCATCCTGTTTCTGCTTCAGCCAGTGTCGCCGTGGGGCGGGTAAATTTCACTATTTTGAGCTGCTGATCATTCAGCAAAGACTCCATCGCACCCGCGCACGCCGGAACAGTCATGATGTGGCGTTTCACCCCCTCAATGTCAAGCTCTGGGTCATTTGTCAGCGCTTCAATCAGGCAGGCCAGCAAACGGGCCATATCCTTGTCCTCTGGCGCCAAATCGAGAATGGCCGCCTCCTGAGAGGCAAAAAGCTGGGGATGATGGAGCAAAGTCAGCACCAGCAGCCGCTCGCGGGCACTGGCCCCGGCTTTCCCTGCGGTTTTCCCTTGCCCTGAGCCAAGCTTGGCCTTGAGAGCTGTGGACGCCATGATCGGCGGCCCATAGCCTGATTTTCCGCGAAAATCGCGCCCCTGCCATTTCCCTTTCCAGCCGGTTCCGGAAGATTTGGCACTGGAACTGCCAGCGCCGGTAAACTGGGCCGCCAGCCTTTCGGCAATCCAGCCGCCATAGGCGTGGCGAACATCCTTGTCGGTAATGGACTGCACCAGCCGCCTTAGCTCATGCTTGAAAAATGCTCTTCTTTCAGGGGTTTCCAGCGATTGGCTATCAATTTCCCTTTGCCACAGCACCTCCACCAATGGCTTGGCCTGCCCCAGAGCCTCGCGAAAAGCGCCCGGCCCTTCCTTGCGCACCACATCATCGGGGTCCTGACCTTCCGGCATAAAGGCAAAGCGCAGGGATTTACCGGGCTTTAATAGCGGCAGCGCCCGGTCAATAGAGCGATAGGCGGCACTACGCCCGGCGCGGTCACCATCGAAACACAAAAAGGGTTCGTCACAGGCGCGCCATAACAGCGCAAGATGGGCCTCGGTCAGGGCGGTCCCCAAAGGCGCGACCGCATGGCCAAACCCAGCCTCGGCCAGCGCAATCACATCCATATAGCCTTCGCAGACGATCAAGGCGCTATCTTCTTTATTGGCCATGGAAGCGGCATTTTTGCGGGCACGGGCGAGATTATAAAGCACATTGCCCTTGTGAAAGAGCGGTGTTTCCGGGGAGTTCAGATATTTGGCCTTGGCCCCCTGCTCAAGCGCCCGCCCGCCAAAGGCAATGGGCCGGCCCTTATGATTGAGGATCGGGAACATCAGCCGATTGCGAAAACGGTCATAGGGGCTTTGCTGTTCGTGCTGGATGAGCAGCCCTGATTCGACCAATATATCGGGCGCAAAGCCCTTATTGACGAGATGGTCTTTCAGGGCGGTTTTGGAATTTGGCCCATAGCCAAGACCGAAGCTTTTTATGGTCTGGTCGGACAGGCCCCGGCCACGGATATAGTCATAGGCCTCACGCCCCTCGGCGCGATAGAGCATGTCCTGAAAAAACTGGCTGGCCGCCTCATGGGCCTCTATCAGCCCCTTGGCTTTTTCCGCGCGCGCATGGGTTTCAGCGCTGTCTTTGGGAATTTCCATTCCCGCTTCTTCG
>JALSJA010000103.1 GCA_026989615.1 Parvularculaceae bacterium
GCCGGGGCCTTCGTAAACCATGGCGGTATAAAGCTGCACCAGCGATGCGCCGTGGAGGATTTTCACATAAGTCTCGCGGGCGCTGGAAACGCCGCCGACGCCGATCAAAGGCACCTGCCCTTTCAGGGCCAGCGCAAATTCTTTTAGCAGGGTTGTTGAGGGGCGAAACAAAGGCGCGCCGGAAAGGCCGCCTGCTTCGGCGCGATAGCGCGCTTCGAGATTTGAGGGCCGCGCCAGCGTTGTATTGGAGACAATCAGCGCGTCGATTTTATGGGCGATGACCAAAGCGGCGATGTCGGTTTTTTCTTCATCGCGCAAATCCGGGGCGATTTTTAAAAATAACGGACAGGGTTTTTCGTTTTGGCTTTGCATTTCCTCGCGCACTTCGCCGAGGCGGCGCAGGATTTTATCCAACTCGTCATTTTTTTGTAATTGCCGCAGGCCCGGCGTATTGGGCGAGGAGACATTCAGTGTGCAAAATTTTACATAAGGGCTAAGCCTGCGATAGCCGATGACATAATCTTCTGCCTTGTCGCTACTGTCCTTATTGGCCCCAAGATTAGCCCCGACAATGCCTTCTTTGTTGACGCGTGCTTTCAGGCGGGCGGCAATCATGTCGAGGCCGTCATTGTTAAAGCCATAGCGATTTATGATGGCGCGATTATGGGTAAGGCGAAATACGCGCGGGCGCTGATTGCCGGTTTGCGGTTTTGGCGTCACCGCACCAATTTCCACAAACCCAAAGCCAAGTCCGAGACAGGCATCTGGAACTTCGGCATTTTTATCAAAGCCCGCCGCCAACCCCACCGGATTGGCAAAATCCACCCCCGCAAGCTGGGTTTTCAACATGGTATTGGGTGGCAGATCGGCTTTGGGGGCGAGACCGGTTTTTAATAGAGAGATCGTTACCCCATGGGCGGTTTCTGCGTCTAGCAGGCGCAAAAAACCCGTTGCCCCGTCTGCCAAAGCCAGACGAACGCCCATTAGTCTTGCCCCTCATCAAACCGAAAACCGCCAGCCCCACGGCGCAATAATTTTATATGATCGCTTTTGCCAAGATTTAAGGCCCCGACTACATGAGGGAAATCTGCGCCACGCGTAAGGGCGGCATGCCAACCGAAACTCTCGCCCAGATCTTCCGGACGAAAGGCCACGGCGTGCAATTCCTGATAATCAGAAAAATGCAAATCGGCAGTTTCTATCAGCTGATCGCGGCAGGAGAGATGGACATAACCATCCTTTTTATCAATATCGCGCAAGGGCAAATCCCCCGCCGGAAGGCTTGTGGCCAATTCCTCGGCGGTGACCAGTCGATAAACAAAGTCGGGGGTTTTCATCATCTTTTATGCCACAGGCTCCACGGTCATATGGCGGGCACGGGCAGCATGTTCAATCGCCTGGGCACCATCATCGGAAATATTCAAGGCCTGACGCACCAGATCGAGCATGCGAATTTCTGTCATGTCGAGTTTTTCATCGGCGGTGACAATATCCACAACCGCTGCATAAGCGGTCTCGCCCAAATGATCCGGCAAAGCCGCTTTGGCCGCTTCGAGAACCTTGTGCAGACCACCGGCGGACGCCATTAATTCGCCGCAACGCTCGGAAGTCTCCACCAGGCCTTGCTCATCGGCATCGTTAAAAAGCGGGAAGGAACGCACCACCCGGCCAATGGCGCGCAATTCCACATCGGAAATCACACCATCAGATGCCGATGTGGTGACCATGAGATAGATAATCGCTTCTTGCGGGGTTAGGGGAAGCAGGGAATCGGCCATTATTTTTCCTTCAAGTGGAATGGTTTTGATTTTGAGCAATGGAAGCCAGACATTAGGAGGCTTTTATCACAGGGGCAAGCATTGACCGGGCAGAGCCAAGCGCTTACAGGAAGGTTTGTCTTTACCTATTTGAGAGCTACCCCATGAGCGATTTCACGCCGACAGCCGATGATCTTAAAACTGCCCGCGCCTGGCCTTTTGAAGAGGCCAAGGCGCTGGTCAAACGTTTGGCGCGGCTGGAAAAGGGCAAGCCCTCGGATCGACCCATACGATTTGAAACCGGCTATGGGCCATCGGGCCTGCCGCATATTGGCACTTTTGGCGAAGTGGCCCGCACCACCATGGTGCGCCGGGCCTTTGAAGCGCTGACCGGGCGCCCCACCGAGCTGATTTGCGTTTCCGATGATATGGATGGCTTGCGCAAAGTACCGGACAATATTCCCAATAAGGAAATGCTCGAGCCGCATTTGCAAAAGCCCCTGACCGCTGTGCCCGATCCGTTTGGCACGCATGAAAGCTTTGCTGCCCATAATAATGCGCGGCTAAAGGTTTTTCTCGATCAATTTGGTTTTGATTATGATTTTCTGTCGGCCACGGACGCTTATAAAAGCGGGCAATATGATGGCGCGCTGTTGCGGATGCTGGAGGTCTATGCGGATGTGATGAA
Source organism: Parvularculaceae bacterium (assembly GCA_026989615.1). GTDB lineage: Bacteria > Pseudomonadota > Alphaproteobacteria > Caulobacterales > Parvularculaceae > S012-90. The sequence continues at coordinate 2,446 of JALSJA010000103.1, forward strand.
TATCATCCTGCCGACCATTGGCGAAGATCGCCGTCAGACCTATTCGCCTATCTTGCCCGTCTCGCCGACCACCGGACGGGTGCTTTATGTGCCGATGCTGGAGATTGACGCCAAGGCTGGAACGGTCGTGTTTGAAGATGAAAATGGCGAGAAAGTAAAAACCTCTGTCACGGGCGGCGCTGTGAAATTGCAATGGAAGGCCGATTGGGCCGGGCGCTGGTTTGCCCTTGGGGTGGATTATGAAATGGCCGGGGAAGATCTGACCGAAAGCATTAAACTGTCGAGCAAAATTCTGCGGGCCATGGGTGGGGAGCCGCCTGCCGGATTTAACTATCAGCTTTTTCTGGATGAAAAGGGCCAGAAGATTTCCAAATCCAAGGGCAATGGCATATCCATTGATGAATGGCTGCGCTATGCCTCGCCGGACAGTCTCTCGCTTTATATGTTCCAGTCCCCGCGCAAGGCGAAAAAATTATATTTCGATATCATCCCCAAAACCGCCGATGAATATTGGAGCTTTGTGGCGCGCTATCATCAGCAGGTGGCCGAAGGCAATGCCAAAAAGGCGCTGGATAATCCGGTCTGGCATTTGCATGGGGGGAGTGTGCCGAGCGCGCAACCGCCAGTGACATTCTCTTTGCTGCTTAATCTTGTCAATGCGTCGGGCACTTCGCAAGCAGATGTGTTGCGTGGTTTTGTGCGCAAATATCGCCCCGACGCCAGTGATGCCGAAATGCAGGCGCTGGAACCCATGCTTGGTTTTGCGGTTCATTATTATGAGGATTTTTTGAAGGACAAAAAATCCTATCGCGCGGCGGATGCCCGTGAGCAAAAAGCTTTAATCCATTTGCGTGATGCCCTTTTAGCACTTGGGGAAGATGCAGAAGAAGGCGATTATCAAACCGCCGTATTTGATGCGGGCAAGGCGCAGGATTATGAAAATATTCGTGAATGGTTTACCGGGCTTTATGAAACCGTGTTCGGGCAATCAGAAGGCCCGCGCATGGGCGCCTTCATCAAGGTCTATGGAGCCGAGGGTATGGTCAAGCTGATTGATGAAGCCTTGGCGCGCTAGAGCCTGTTTTCGTTTTGATGGAATCAAAACCGGGCTCTAATTCTTTTGCAAAATTGCCCGCAAGACATCGCCATTGACCGGCTCACCTTGGCGCAATCTGTCTTCGAGATGATTTGAAATATCCACTTGCGTGATGCTCGCACCCTCGGGCAGAAAGCCGCGCTTTTCCAGATAGGGCGCAGAACGGGCGGTGAGGATATGCGCCCAGCCCCAATCAAGGCCAGCGCTTTGGGCCAGTTCATTGGTGCAATTATTGAACAAAGTATTGTAAAAGCGCGGTGTCGATTGCAGATTTTCCGTAACATTGATAACGCGA
>JALSJA010000104.1 GCA_026989615.1 Parvularculaceae bacterium
GTTGTGGCGGCCCGATGGCGATGTCGTGACAAAACCCCTTGATGATTTCGAAGCGGCTTTTCTGTGCGCCCTCGACACCGGTAAAAATCTTCAACAGGCGAGCGAGGCCGCTCTTGGCGTCAACAAAAAAGGCAATCTGCCCAACCTGCTGGCGGCCAGCCTCGCAGGCGGATTGTTTGCCAAAAGCCCTGATAAAGGAAACACAAAATGAATTTCCTCAACGCCTTGAGAAATTTTTACGCAAGCCTCGCCGGCAAACTCTCTTTGCTGGAGCCTCTCGCTTTGTTCGCCGCCCGTCTTGCGGTCGCCCGCGTATTTTTCAATTCCGGCATGAATAAATGGAACGGGTTTTTATCCTTCAACCCCGGCAGTTATGATTTATTCTTGTATGAATTTTTTTGCCCGGAAACCCCTCGTGGCCGCGCCCTCACCCTGTGCCTCGATCGCGCCGAAGGTGCTTACGCCCCGACCACCCAATGGATTGTCGAGCGCTTTGCCAATATGGCCGGGATTATGGAAATCCTGTTGCCGCTACTGCTGGTATTCGGCCTGACCTCGCGCCTCGCCGCCTTCGGCCTTCTCGCCATGACCATTTTCATCGAGCTATTCGTCTTCCCCGACGCCGATAGCTGGTGGGGCAGCCATGTCTGGTGGGCAGCTTTGCTGTTCATCATACTAGCCCGGGGCCCCGGCGCATTATCCCTCGATCGGTTTTTGGGATTGGAGAAGAAGTAAAACCTTCAAGACTTCTTTGTCTCCCACTCCTTTTCTTTCGCCGCATGCTGTTTGGATTTTATTTCGGTTTTTTCAAAAAAATGACCGGGCGGCCAGACGAGACCAACCGCAATGGCTTTGCTAATAAGTGCCGGAATATCCTCCACCCGCTCATAGGCCCAAAGCCGCCATTTGGGAACAGAATAAGACCACCATAGCCACGGTGCAGCGAATGCAGAAACAAAAGCAATCAGATAAACACTATTTACGAGCCATGATGGCACATCAATTATCTTGCCCATCTCGGCCATAGCTAAAACCAGCAATAGCGGTGTGCCGATGAGCAAAGGAAAAAATGGGCCATAAACCCAGATAAGGCCGCGCCTTATCACTTTGCCGATAGAAACAGGTTCGGGTGTATGATAAAGTTCCATACCATCCCCCTCTAATACCGCGCCAATATCTCTTTAACCCCCGCCACCAGCGCATCTCGCTTGACGCTCATCTGCGCCGGTTGATCTTCGCGCCATTTTTTATTGTCGTCAATCTTGCCCGATAAAGCCTTGCCAAGGCGCAAATCTTTCAAGGTTACCTCCCCCTTGGCCCGCTCATCTTCGCCAACAATCACCGTCACCGGCGCGCCGCGCTTATCGGCATATTTAAGCTGCGCTTTTAGCCCCGAGCCGCCCAGATAAACCTCGGCGCGAATATCAGAAGCGCGCAACTCCGCCGCCATTTGCTGATAATCCGCCATTTGGTCCTTATCCAAAACCAATATCACTACCGGCGCCAGCCATTGCGCCTGTTCCTGCCCCCGCGCCTGCAATGCCGCCAGCAATCGCGACACGCCGATAGAGACCCCCACCGCCGGCACTTCCACGCCCTTGAACCGTTTGACGAGATCATCATAACGCCCGCCGCCACCGACCGAACCAAATTGAATCTTGCGCCCCTTATCGTCCAGCACTTCAAAGGTCAGATCCGCCTCAAATACCGGCCCGGTATAATATTCAAGACCCCGCACCACGGCGAGATCGATCTTGCAGCGGGTCTCATCAAAGCCAAGCCGGCCAAGCATTTCCCCCATGGCCTGCAATTCGTCAATGCCCTCGCGCCCGACCTCAGAGGCTTCAAGCAAACTCCCAAGCCCCGTCATGGTCGCGGCATTATCGGCACCGGTTGCCTGCAAAAAAGCAATCACCATATCGGCCTGGCTATCGCTCAACCCGGCGCCCTTGGTAAAATCGCCGCTTTCATCCTTGCGGCCCTTGCCCAATAATAAACGCACCCCTTCGGCGCCAAATTTGTCGAACTTGTCCATGGCCCGCAAAACCCCGAGGCGCTGGGCGGCAAAGTCCTCCCCGGCCAATCCGGCCACTTCCAGCAAGCCGTTCATCACCTTGCGATTGGAAATGCGAATGACATAATCACCGCGCGCCACCCCGGCGGCCTCCACCGCCTCGGCAAACATGGCGCAAATTTCCGCGTCCGCAAAAGGCGCAGGCGCGCCGACGCTGTCCGCATCAAACTGCGTAAATTCCCGATAGCGCCCGGGGCCCGGCTTTTCATTGCGCCACACTTGCCCCACCTGATAACGACGAAAAGGTTTGACCAACCCGTCATAATTTTCCGCCACAAAGCGCGCCAGCGGTGCCGTCAGATCATAGCGCAGGCTCATCCATTGATCATCATCATCGGTCAGGGAGAAAACCCCCGCATTGGGGCGATCCGTATCCGGCAGAAATTTGCCCAAAGCATCACTATATTCAAAAGTCGGCGTCTCCAGCGGATCAAACCCCCAAGCGGCATAAACATCGGCAATCCGCGCCAGCATCGCCCGCTCGGCCAGAATTTCCTCCCCCAGACGATCCCGAAACCCCCGGGGTTTGCGTGGCTTGGGACGAAAGGTTTTTTGCTTTTTGGCCATAACTCATTCTTTCTCGATATTCAGGCCACAGGCATAAACAATACCGCAAAGCCGGGCAAGCGGGCTAATCTCTGACGGGGTCATAATCGCCCCGTTCAACAATTCCGAGGAACACATCCCGCAAACGGTTCTGAACGGGAACTTCCGCAAAATGCGCCATTTTGTGATGATGGGCGCAAACCGTTACCAGATTCCACAAACTATCCTCTCCGCCTTCAAAAAGCGGAATAATGTGATGGACCTCAATATAGGGACTGCCATCTGGCTTATTGAAACCGTTTTCACATTTTGGATAGAGGCATTGGCAACCATATTTTTCCTTCGCCGCCAATACCCAGCCCCGATTACGGGCATAAGTTTCGTGGATATATTCGACTTTGTGCGTTCCCCGATCCTGTGCCAGCAGCTGAATAGAGTCCGGCAATTCACCATCTAAAATTGCTGGCTTCAAGAGAGTATAAATTCCTCTTTCACTAAAGCCTATAATGTCTTTATCCCGCAACTCCTGTAAAACGCGACTAATAGTTTGCTCCGGGGTTTGCGCATCAGGACTAAACTTCTTTATGGCTTCAGCTTTTCCAGCCAATAAAGTTTGTCGCGAGAAACTTCTTGCTCCCTGCTCATTACACAATTCAATAACCAAGTCCGTCACAAATCGCTGCCAAGTCTGGCCACTCTGCTTCCGGCCCACTCCATTCTCGCCCATAGCTATTCCCCGCTTTTTTAGCAATCGTCATCTTAATTGCGACTATACCTCTTTTTTGCAAAAAAATCACTCAAGCTGGGTCGAAAGGCTTGGCAAAGCCGAGCAACCCCTTATTGCCATCCCGTCTCGCCGCCCCTATAAGCCCTCTCATGATAAACTTTCAGGGCGGGGTGCAATTCCCCGACCGGCGGTGATGCTTTTTCAAGAGGATAGTCCTTCAAGAAGGCCTTCCTCGAAAAAAGACAAGCCCGCGAGCGGCCTTTCAAAACCGGGCCGCAGATTCCGGTATGATCCCGGAGCCGACGGTATAGTCCGGATGGGAGAAAGTTTTGCCCGTGCGCAGGCCCCCTGCCCCACGGTCAGCCTGTTCTTCGCCTCCCCGCGAAAAACCTCCCCAGCCCCTGATCCAAGAGACAAAGACCCGTGGACCTAAATGCGTGGAGTTGAATGAAATGAAAGA
>JALSJA010000105.1 GCA_026989615.1 Parvularculaceae bacterium
ATCAAATGTTTGGGCACCGGCCAAGTGGTGTAATGGGTCATCAGGGTACGGATGAATGGCACCGGTTTTTCCACCTGCAGCTCCAGTGTCAGATCATCAATCGCCCTTGCCCCCAAACTATCAACCGGCATTTCGCCTTCATTGATGGCGCGGGCATTTTTAAATACATAGATAAGCGACGCATAGGGTGCCGCCGTATTGGGGTCCAGAATGCGCTGCCAGGCGAAAACAAAATCATGGGCGGTCACCGGCGCGCCATCGGACCAGACCGCGCCTTCGCGCAATTTGAAAATATGGGTCAGGCCGTCTTCACTAATCTGGTGATCCACCGCCGCCCCGAAGGCCGGATTGCCATAGGCGTCCTCGGTAAACAGTCCAAGGATCATATCGCCGATAATATTGTTTTCCCATGTGCCATTGGCCTGATGGGGGTCGAGCGTATTGGGCTCCGAACCATTACCGCGATTAAGGGTGACAATGCCGTCTTCACCATCCTGCCCGCTATTGACATTCTTGTCCGCCTTGCCATCTCCCCCGCCACAGGCAACCAGAAATAAGGCCAAAACGGCAGCCAGTATGGTTTTTGCCGTAAAATTCGTGCGCGAAGGGCCAGCTTCCGATTGCGCCACCCTTTCATGGGTCTGTCTAATGGGGGTCAATGGTTTTCTCCTCTATATATGACGAAGGGCCAGCAAGGCTGGCTTTGTGGTTTGTTTGGAGGCTATACTAACGGAAAACCGTGAATGGAGCCTAGGAAAATGTTTCTCTCAACTGCAATCCTTGCCGGATTTATGACCATATTCGGGGGTAATTTTGACGCAAATTTGTCCGAACGTTCGATTATTGAATGTCTGGAACTGACCGAAGATAGCGCGCGGCTGGCCTGTTATGACCGTAATGCCACGCTTTTGCGTGCCGCTATTGCTGTTTCTGAAGGAAATGAAGGGATGGCAGGCGAGGCTGACCCCTCCGAGATAGATGAAAAGGAGCGTCAGGGCCTCGCCCGGCTGATTTTTGGCGATCAAGCGCCGGAGGCCGAAATCAATGTCAACACCAAGGCAGATGCCCTTGAAAGCTTCGGGATTCTGCGCGACGAAGGCGCTTTGCAAGAGTTGAACGATGGCGTCACCAGCCTGTCCTTGCGGGCAGATGGCATCGCCATCATCGTTCTCGATAATGGTCAGGTCTGGCGGCAAATCTCCAGTGACAGCACCAGATTGCGTCTCAAACGCAAGCCTATAGATTATCAGGCGACCATCAAAAAGGGCGCGGTCGGCAGCTTCCGCATGCGTATCGAACCTTTGGGCAGGACCATTAGGGTGCGGCGGATTAAATAAAATCCAGTTTGAGGGTGGTTAGAGCAATTCTGCGAAAAGTGGGCCCTTCGAGACTCTGCTTCGCAACTCCTCAGGGTGAGGCCGGTTTTCGGATAAGAAATGCTCAAAAACAAAGACTTAGAGCCCGGTTTTGATTGGTATCAAAACCGAATAGGCTCTAGCGGTCTTTTGGATCGAGGGCGTCGCGCAGGCCATCGCCGATAAAATTAAAGCAGAACAATGTGATTGCCATGAACCCGGCCGGGAAGAATAACAGCCATGGCGCTGTTTCCATATTTTGCGCCCCTTCGGAAATCAGAACGCCCCAGGATGTCAGGGGCTCTTGCACGCCCAGTCCAAGAAAGCTCAAAAAGCTTTCCGCCAAAATGGCATAGGGGATAATCAGGGTCATATAGATAACCACCGGTCCCAACAGATTCGGCACGATGTGACGGCGCACAATATTCATCGGCGTCACCCCGGTTGCCCGGGCGGCTTCGACAAATTCTTTTTCTTTCAAGGTCAAAGTCTGGCCGCGCACAATCCGCGCCATGGTCAACCATTCAATCGCGCCAATGGCGATGAACATGATCCAAAGCGATGTTCCAAACACCACCATCAGGATAATCACAAAGAAAACAAAGGGTAGTGAATAGAGCACATCGACAATACGCATCATCACATTATCTATCGTACCGCCAAAAAATCCGGCCGTGGCCCCCCACAACACCCCTATCACAAGGCTGACAATGGTCGCCATAAAGCCAACCGCCAGTGACACTCTGGCACCGATTAGCGTGCGCACAAACAGATCGCGCCCATTGGCATCGGCCCCGAACCAGAAATTATCCGACGGTGGCGCGAGATAGGCATCATAGAAAATATCATTATAGGCATGGGCGGCAAACATCGGCCCGAATATGGCCAGCAAGACCACGAGCCCCAACACCACGAGCGAAGCCATGGCCGCTTTATTGCGCATCATCCGGCGCTTGGCATCATCCCACAGGCTGCGACCCGCCATGGGCGTTGCCGCCTTTTCCATGGCCTGCACACTGGGGTGGTCTTTGGCATATCGGGCGCTGTTATTCATCAGGACAATTTCACCTTCGGATCAAGCACCGCCAAAACCAGATCTGCAATCAGGTTCAACACCACAATCAGGGTTGCGTATAAAATCACCACCCCCATCACCAAAGTGTAATCGCGACTGATGGCGCCTTCGACAAAATAGCGGCCAATGCCCGGCAGATTAAAAATTTTCTCGATCACCAGCGAGCCCGAAAGCAGCGCCGCCGTTGCCGGCCCGAGATAGCTGACCAGCGGAATCGCTGCAGCGCGCAAGGCATGGCGCTGGACGATTTGCCATGAGGACAGGCCCTTGGCCCGCGCCGTGCGGATATAATTGGAGCGCATGACCTCGATCATGGACCCCCGCATGAGGCGCGAAATAATCGCAATTTGCGGCAAGGCCAGGGTGATAATGGGCAGGACCAGACTTTTGAGAAAAACATCGAGCCCCTGTTGCTCAATCGCCGACCAGCCGACCCAGCCGGATGTGGGCAGCCAATCATTCCACACCGCAAATAGCAGGGTTAATAGCGGCGCTGTCACAAAATTGGGGATGGTAATGCCCGCCAGGGCGACCCCCATCACCGCATAATCCGCTGCGCCATTTTGTCGCAAGGCCGCCAGCACCCCCAAAAACGAGCCCAGAAATACGGCCAATATCAAGGAGGAAAGCCCGATCGTCGCACTGACCGGCAAGCCTTGCAGGACCAGTTCGGTAACCGTGAAGTCGCGAATTTTATAGGACGGTCCAAAATCTCCCTGCAGCACATTGCCCAGATAGGTAAGAAACTGCATCGCCACAGGCTGATCAAGATTATAGCGGGCAGCGATATTGGCCTCAATCGCCGGGGGCAAAGAGCGATCTGATGTAAACGGACCACCCGGCGCAAGGCGCATCATGAAAAATGCAACCACAATGACCACAAGCAAGGTCGGAATTGCCGACAGGAGCCGTTTCAGCGTGTAAAGGAGCATTTAAAATAATATTCCTTACTCTAAGTTACGCAACGCGCTTTTCTCACACAGCCCCCCAAAGCATATCATCATCTCCTTCGAGCCAATGACGCGCTCCAGTTTTTGTTTTCGCATAATCTCTTGCCCAAAACCGGTTTTTCACTTTTGGGCGATATGCTTCAGCCGCTGCCTTTTAGCAGGTTGTTGTGTGATAATGCAACACAGACCGTGCCGCAAGGCATCATTTTTTGCCCTGAATGCGCTTGCCCCAATCAGAGAAATAGGCTCGGATTAGGGATTGCTGACAAATTTTATTTTAGGGGGAAAAGATATGGATCCAATATTTGCAAAAGGAACTCAGAAAATGGGTGTTTTAATCAAAGGCTTTTTTGTCATTCTGTTAAGCATAGGCCTAATCGCCTGTGAACGCCCGCAGGACACGCAAAAAACCGAGGC
>JALSJA010000106.1 GCA_026989615.1 Parvularculaceae bacterium
CGTTCGGCCCCAAAGACCCTGCCACCGCCGAAAACCGGGTCATGCCCGGCAAAGAGGAATGGGTGGTTGTGGTCGGTGTTTGCACCCATCTTGGCTGCGTGCCTTTGGGGCCGAACGAGACCGGTGCCGGTGGCGAGTGGAAGGGCTGGTTCTGCCCGTGCCATGGGTCCCATTATGACAATCTCGGACGCATCATGAAGGGGCCTGCACCGCAGAACCTTCTCATCATGCCATACGAATTTCTTTCAGACACTATGATCAAGATTGGCTAGGAGCGAGCTAGAATGAGTCACCCATCGACATATGTTCCCGGGAGCGCCTTTGAGCGTTTTCTTGATAAGCGCCTGCCAATCATTCGCATGGGCGCGGATTTCATGGATTTTCCGACCCCGAAAAACCTCAATTACTGGTACACATTTGGCGGCATTTTGTCGCTGTTTCTGGTCATTCAAATCGCCACCGGCGTGGTGCTGGCCATGCATTATACGCCGCATGTGGATTTTGCCTTTTGGAGCGTCGAGCATATTATGCGCGATGTGAATTATGGTGATCTTTTGCGCTATACCCATTCCAATGGCGCCTCGATGTTTTTCATTGCCGTCTATCTGCATATGTTTCGGGGGCTTTATTATGGCTCATTCAAGGAACCGCGCGAAGTATTGTGGATTCTCGGCGTCATCATTTTCGTTCTGATGATGGCCACCGCCTTTATGGGCTATGTTCTGCCATGGGGGCAGATGTCCTATTGGGGTGCGACCGTGATTACCTCCCTGTTCTCGGCCATTCCGGTGGTTGGCGACAGTATCAAAACCCTGCTTTGGGGCGGGTTCTCGGTCGATAACCCGACACTTAACCGCTTCTTTGCGCTGCATTTCCTGTTGCCATTTGCGATTGCCGGCATGGTGGTGCTGCATATCTGGGCCCTGCATGTGCCGGGCAATACCAATCCGACCGGGGTCGAGATCAAATCCAAAAAAGATACGATCCCGTTCCACCCTTATTATACGGTGAAAGACGGTTTTGCGATTATCCTGTTCCTGATCATGTTTGCAGTGTTTGTGTTTTACATGCCGAATGTGCTGGGTCATGCGGATAATTATATCGAAGCCAATCCCATGGTAACGCCAGCGCATATCGTGCCGGAATGGTATTTCCTGCCCTTCTACGCAATGCTGCGGGCGGTCACGTTCGATATCTTCTTCATTGATGCCAAGCTTGGCGGTGTGCTGGTGATGTTTGGTTCAATCCTGCTGCTGTTCGTCCTGCCATGGCTGGATCGCTCCAAAGTGCGCTCCATGCGCTATCGTCCTGCGGCAAAGATTTTCTTTATCGTCTTTGTCTTCAATGCTCTGTGGCTTGGCTGGCTCGGGGGCAAACCCGCAGAACAGCCCTTTATCTGGCAGGCGCAAATCGCGACCGCTTATTATTTCATATATTTCCTGATTATTCTGCCACTGCTTTCCGTGCTGGAAACGCCGAAGGAATTGCCGAAATCAATTTCAGAAGCGGTATTGGCGAAGAAGAAAAAACAAGTCGAGCAGGCTAGCGCTGCTCAACCAGCTGAATAGAGGTAAGACCGGTGATGATGATGAAAAAACCGCTGATTATGAAACTGGCCCTTGCTCTACTGTTACCGGTAAGTCTGTTGGCAATGCCGGCAGCGCTGGCCGCTGGTGGCGGCACCAAAAAGGTCAAGGACATTGAGTGGTCTTTTGAAGGCCCGTTTGGCGAATATGACAAAGCGGCCGTGCAGCGCGGCTTTCAGGTTTATAAGCAAGTCTGTGCGTCCTGCCACTCGCTGAAATTTGTCGCCTTTCGCCATCTCGGCCAAGAGGGTGGTCCTTTTTATGTGAAAAAATGTCCGGCCGGTTTTCCGGACAATATTGATTGCTCCAACCCTATGGAAAACCCCGCGGTGAAAGCGATTGCGGCGGAATATGAAATTACCGACGGTCCTGATGATAGCGGCGATATGTTCAAGCGCCCGGGTATTCCGGCGGATTATTTCCCGTCACCTTATCCCAATGACAAGATTGCGATTATGGCCAATGGTGTTGTGCCGCCGGATTTGTCGCTGATGGCCAAGGCCCGCTCTGGTGGTCCCGACTATATTTACAGCCTGCTGACCGGCTATGAAGAAGTGGCTGACTATGTGCAGCTCGATCCGGGCGTCTATTATAATCCTTACTTCCCCGGCGATCTTTCTTCGGCGATCAAACCTGAATTTCTCGATGAAGAAGGTCATTTGAAAGATGGTCTGCATGTACCATTGGGCGGTGTTTTGAAAATGAAAGCGCCTTTGATGGATAATATGATCGAATATGCAGACGAGACGATCCCGGCGACAGTCGACCAATATGCCCGGGATGTGGCTGAATTTCTCATGTGGACGGCTGAACCGCGTCTGGAATCCCGCAAGGAAACGGGTCTTATCGTCCTCATCTATCTGATTATCTTTGGTGGCATAGTTTATGCATCCTATCGTCAATTATGGTCGAAGGTTGACTGACCATTGACGAGATGACTTGCAATTTGCACTTTCTAAAAAAGAGGTCGGCCCCGGGGGTTGGCCTCTTTTTATGTTGATATGTGCCATCGGGAGGCAAAAGAGTGGATAAGGAAATAATCGAGCGCCTTACGGGGGAGGGCCGTGAAACTGAAGCCAAGGGGCTGGCTGCCGGCTTTGCCCTTATCGCTTATGCGGATGCCCATCTCGATCCGCGGGAAATTATTCGCTTTGAGGCCTTGACCAAACGCGATCCCTATCTTGCCAAAATCAAATGCGCAACAACCATGGCCGCCTTTGATATGTTTTGCGCCATGTTGCGGGAAGATTACACCACAGGCAAGCGGGCAGCCTTGAGGGCGGTTGCCGAGGCGGCGCTGGTTCCCGGCGTGAAAGAGCCTTTGGTACGCATGGTGCAGATTGCGATTGTGGCCGATCACCGCCTTGCTGAACAAGAAGAAGTGATGCTGAAGGATATTGCCGAGGCTGCTGCCATTCCGTTAAATCGGTTATAGAAAAATATAAGCAGGAGCTTTGTGGGCGATGGGTGAAAAAACGGTATTGGGCATTTTTGGCGGTAGCGGCTTATATGCCATGGATGGCCTTGAAGAGCCTGAGGAAATAATCCTTGAGACACCCTGGGGCAGGCCATCGGCACCGCTGATGCGCGGAACGCTCGCGGGGGTAGAGATCATATTTCTGGCGCGCCATGGCAAAGGCCACACCATTGCGCCAAGCGACATAAATTATCGCGCCAATATCGACGCCATGAAACGCCTTGGTGTTACCGATATTATTTCCCTATCCGCTTGCGGGTCATTTCGTGACGATTTGCCCCCCGGCACTTTCGTCATCGCCGACCAGTTCATTGACCGCACCCGGGGGCGCCAGTCGACATTTTTTGAAGAAGGGCTGGTGGCCCATGTCTCCATGGCCGATCCGGTCTGTCCGAAGCTATGCGACGCCCTCGAGGCGTCCTGCAAGGCGCTCGGCTTTGCCTATCAACGCGGCGGTACCTATTTGGTGATGGAAGGACCACAATTTTCGAGCCGTGCCGAAAGCCTGCTTTACAAGTCCTGGGGCTGCGCGGTGATAGGCATGACCAATATGCCGGAAGCCAAGCTCGCCCGCGAAGCGGAATTGCCCTATGCAACGCTTGCCATGATTACCGATTATGATTGCTGGCGCGAGCGCGATGAGGTTGATATTGGCGATATATTGCGGGTGATGGGGGAAAATGTCGAAAAAGCAAAATCCCTGTTGCGCG
>JALSJA010000107.1 GCA_026989615.1 Parvularculaceae bacterium
GCAGTCCCCGTGCCGTTAATTGCAAAACATTATAATCCCCCACCGGCTCAATAATTTTTTGCGCATAAAGCTGGCGAAACAAAGCCCGCCATTGGCGCGCATCCAGTTCTTTGCCGCATCCATGATCCACGAGATTATCATGACCGCGCTGGCGAATTTTTTCCGTATTGGCGCCGGTTAAAACATGGATGATATGTTGCTGGCCAAAGCTTTCACCGAGGCCCAGAATGACCTGCAAGGCCTTTTGTGCAAGCGCGGTGCCATCTTGTGTTTTGGCCCCATCCAGACAGCGGTCACAATTTCCGCATGGGCTGGTTTGCGCATCGCCAAAATGCCCGAGCAGGCCGATACGGCGACAATCAAGCCCGTCGCAATAATGGGCCAAAGCATCAAGCCGACGGCGCTCCAATCTTTTTATTTCATCGGGCGCATCACTCTCATCAATCATCCGGCGCCTTTGTATCAAATCCTGCATGCCATACAGCATGATGGCATCGGCGGGGGCCCCGTCGCGTCCGGCGCGGCCAATTTCCTGATAATAGGCCTCCATGGAAGACGGCATATCGCGGTGAATGACATAGCGAATATCGGGCTTGTCAATACCCATGCCAAAAGCAATGGTCGCACAGATGACAATATCCGGCTCGGTCAAAAACCGGTTCAATATTTCGGCGCGCTGCTCATCTGCCATTCTTGCATGATAGGCCAGCGCTTTATGCCCCGCAGCACTCAACTTTTTCGCGATAATTTCCGTTGATTTGCGGGACAGACAATAAACAATCCCCTGCTGTCCGCGCCGCGCTTCCATAATCTCCAAAATACGATTATCGGCCTGATGTTTTTCTTCCACCCGCAAAGTTATATTGGGGCGATCAAAACCGAAGACAAAGGATTTCGCCTTGCCGTCAAAAAGCCGCTGTTGCAAATCCTTGCGGGTATTGGCATCGGCCGTTGCGGTAAAGGCCGCCAAAGGAACATCGGAAAAGCTCCGCTTTAAATCCGCCAGCGCCAAATATTCTTTTCTGAAATCATGGCCCCATTGGCTGATGCAATGGGCTTCATCAACAACAAATTGTGTTACCGGCAACTTGGTCAAGGCTTGGCGCATGCGCGGTGTGGCGAGGCGCTCTGGCGACATATAGAGCAATTTTGCCTCGCCCCTCGTCACCGCCTGCCAATCGCGAATATTGTCTTCGCGCGAGCGCCCCGAATGGAGCATGGCCGCCGCTATGCCGCTCGCCTTTAGCAAAGCAATCTGGTTTTCCATCAAGGCAATCAGCGGCGAGACCACCACGGTAAATCCGTCGCGCATCAATGCCGGCAATTGAAAGCAAAGGGATTTACCCGCCCCTGTAGGCATCACCACAAGAACATCATCACCGGACAACACCGCCTCGACAATTTCCGCCTGCCCTTCGCGAAATTGCCGAAACCCAAAAAATCGCTGCAACATTTCTGTGGCATTCTCGGTTTTGGCTTGCGCGGAGGAATAGGCCATAAAGGAGGAAGGAACTCTTTTAGAAAAACCTGAAACAAAAACAGAATGTAAAGCCTTAGAGCGACTCGTAGAGCGCTTCAATCAATCTCACCGATCGCCCGTCACCGATCAGCGCCGGAGACATTTTGCCCGGCACATAGGCAAAGCTGAGGCGGTTTTTCCGGTCCGCCAGCACCATAGAACCACCAAAGCCCGAATGACCAATGGTGTCCTCTAAAGGCCCATAGGCCCCGTTATTATTACGCATCATCCCCGCAGCCCAGGAAAGATGAAACGGCAATACCAGATCATCCCCATGGCAGCGCTCCCGATAGAATGCATCGGCGCCCGCTACCGCCACCGGTGCAAGCATGGCCGCAAGCCCCGCCGCATTGGCATGCATATTGGAAGCGGGAATTTCCGCCGCCGCCCATTCCTCGCGCCTGACCCCGGCCGGGGATGACCATTTTTTCAAAAACGCAATTTGCGTATAGCGATTAAGCTCTCCCAAAACCGGCGGTTTTTCCGGTTTGACCATATAGGCGGTGCGCGCCAATTCCTCTTCCCCGAGACCGCAATAAATATTGCCCCCATGCTGGGCTTCGCGCTCGCGCAATAAAGCCCCGACCATCTTTCCGGTTACCCGCCGTAAAACTTCCCCGGCCAGATAGCCAAAGCTTTGCGGATGATAGCCATTTTGGGTTCCCGGCGGCCATAAGGGTTCCATTTGTGCCAGCGCGTCACATGTTGCCTGCCAATCAAGCCAGCGCCTCGGGTCAAACTCTTCCTCAAAACCGCAAAGCCCCCCCTGATGGGACAGCATTTGCGCCAGTGTTATTTCACCCTTGCCGCTTTGCGCAAATTCCGGCCAATAATCCGCCACAGGCGCTTCATAATCGAGCACGCCCTTTTCAACCTGTTCCGCAATCAAAGCCGCAACCACCGCTTTGCCGGAGGAATAGACGCAAGCAAGCGTGTCCTCACCCCAAGCCATTTCCTTTTTGCGATCGCGCCAGCCGCCCCATAGATTGACGATTTTCTGGCCATCCACAAAGACGCTGACCGATGCGCCCAGCTCTTTGCCCTCGGCAAAATTATCCTGAAAAGCCTGCTCCAATGGTGCAAATTGCGGCGGGCATTCCCCGTCCATTGGGCCATCAAATTTTGCTGTCATATTTGTCTCAATATTTATTTGGGGGCAAAAGCACAAGAAATAGCCGAAGCAGAAATCGCGCCCACTGCTCTGGCATTGTCAATTTTCAACATGGCATCAAGGGCTTCACCGGGAGTTTCGGATTTTGACAGGCCCGACAGATAGCGTGCCAAATCCTGCAAATCATCATCGCTCAAACGGTCTTTCAGCTGCCCCCCCATGCAGTCCGCACGTTTTGCCGGAATGCCAATATTGCGCAGGCTATCCTCAATGGAATAACGGGCAATGCTTGCGCAGGCACTAACCAGCAAGGCCAAGCCCATAATCACGATAATTTTTTTCATCACTCTACTCCTTCCAGATAAACCCCGAACCCTATCTGAAGGGCGGCTCATCAAAACTGCGTAATTTGCGCGAATGCAGAACATGCGCGCCCCCTGCCCGCAGCAATTCTATGGTCTCGATACCGATGCGCATATGTTCGGAAATCGCCCGCTCATAAAAACGGTTGGCCGCGCCGGGCAATTTTATCTCCCCATGCAAAGGCTTGTCGGAAACACAAAGCAATGTCCCATAGGGCACCCGAAAGCGATAGCCATTGGCGGCGATGGTTGCGCTTTCCATATCAACGGCAATCGCCCGCGACTGGTTGAACTTGCGCGCTTCATGGGAAAAACGCAATTCCCAGTTACGGTCATCATTGGTAACGACGGTGCCGGTACGCAAACGCGCTTTTAATTCCGAACCGCTATCACCGGTAACATTGGCCGAAGCGGCAAACAGCGCTTGCTGAATTTCTGCAATCGGCGGTACCGGAATTTCCGGTGGCAAATCTTCATCCAGTACCCCGTCATAGCGCAGATAAGCATGGGCGAGAACATAATCTCCAAGCCGTTGCGATTGGCGCAAGCCCCCGCAATGGCCAATCATGATCCAGCATTGCGGGCGCAACACGGCGAGATGGTCGGTGATGGTTTTGGCATTGGACGGACCAACCCCGATATTGACCAGGGTCACCCCGGCGCGGCCCTTGGCGGTTAAATGATAGGCCGGCATCTGATGGCGACGCCATGGAGCGGCGCGGATGATTTCTTCTGCGCCCTTGGTATTTTTATTGACCCGCACACCGCCCGGGGCA
>JALSJA010000108.1 GCA_026989615.1 Parvularculaceae bacterium
TAGGTTTGGGCCAGCCATTGGTCTTTGTGTTTGCGGCTTTTCTGGCCAGCGCTTTGCTGGCTTTGCTGGTGCAATATTTCATGTTGCGCCCGCATATGAAATTTATGAGGCAGGGAGGGGCGGCGAAAGCGACCCGCCAAGAGCGCCGTCAATGGACCATGGCCGGGCTTTATCTGGCGGCCAGTGTTTTCCTGCTCGACTATTTTCAAAATACGGTGCCAGCGATTGCGGCTCTGGTCTTGCCGGCTGAAGATATTGCTCTTTTGGGGGTGGCCTTGCGCTTTGTGGGGGTTATGGCCATGGGGCAGATGGCCATCAATGCCGCTATGGGTCAGCAGATTTCCCGCCATCATGCCAAGGGCGAGACAAGCAAAATGATGGAGGCGATTATCTTTGCCAATCATTTGCGGTTTTGGCCGACCCTTGGGGTTTATGGCATTGTGTTTATTTTTGCCGAGTCGCTTTTGGGGATTTTTGGTGAGGAATATCGCGAAGGCGCGTTTATTTTCCGCCTGCTGGGTCTGGTGCCATTGGCGGCCTGCTTTTTTGGTAATTCGATCATGCTGTTAAATGTGTATGGCAAAGCAAAAGCGCTGGTTGGCCCGGCGCTGTTGTCGACTTTATTGCTTTTGCTTGCGATTCCTGTGGGGGCCAATATTGCCGCGCTTTCCGGCGTGGCGGTGGCTACCCTTTTGGTAATGCTGGTATTTTATGGCACGCTCTATCTGAAGGTGCGACAGGTCACGGGTGTACGGGCCGCACTTTTTGACGCAGGGCCAAAGCGGCCATGAAAACCCCGGTCCAGAAAATCATCGGGTTCATCAAAAAGGTCGAGAACATTTCCGATTCCGTAAAAGAGCGCATAAATATAATTGCGGCCATGCCGATAAAAAACGGATCAATGTCCCGCTGATGACGAAGCCAATGGCGCACCACCAGATAGAGACCGGTGACAAAAAGCCATACAAATAGCGCAAGGCCGATAAACCCGAGATCAACGGTCACTTCGTAATAGGCATTGTGAAAATAAAACTGACTGCCTTCATGGTGAAAGCGATTGGCAATGGACACGGCGGCATTGACCTCATCGCGCCAGAAATTCCCGGCCCCCAAACCAAGCACGGGGTTTTCCGCAATGGATTGTTGGGCCACCTGCCAGATGTCGGTGCGCCCCGTCAGGGTGGTGCTTTTACCAAGGCTGGTTAAAACCTTGTCGACCGGATCCAAACGCAAGACATTGGTCATGACAAGGCTGCCCAAGGCTGCCAGCATCACCATGCCCGCTACCAGAACGGGGCGTAATCCGCGCACCCGCGCTGCCGGGCGCCAGATCAGGACCAGAAAACCGAGCAGGCCAAGAGCGCCAATATAGAGCAATAGGGCCGTTGCTGACTGGGCTTTGAATAATAAAAAAGCCGCCGGTAATAGGGAGCCCGCCGCCAGCAGACGCCAGATATGGCCATAGCGGCGATCGGTCAACACGACAAAAGCCGCAAGTGACAAGATTAGCATGCGCACGCCAAGAACATTTTTTTGCGGGAAAACCCCGATCACCGCATAGCCGCCATCAATACCGCCGACCAATTGCTTTTCCATATTGAACAGGCTGGCCAGCATGAGAAGGCTGGAAGAAATGAGAAGGGCAACAACAAATTGCCGATGATCAAGGCGCACAGCCGTATAAAGGGCGACAATAAACCCAATCGTCAGCAGCACACCAAAACGCAGCGCTTCAAAAGGTGCGGCGGCCCAAAGCGCCGAGAGCAGGCATAAAGCGGGCAGAAGGAAAAACCATTTCACCTGTTTGAAGCTATGCAGGATTTGCCGCCAATGGAGCACTACCATGGCCAGCATCAGAAAGGCCACCGGATAGCGCAAAGGGGCGGCCATGGGAAATTCAAGGGGCAAAAAGATCAGCCACAAGACGACCAGAATTTCATCGACCACATTGCCTTTGCCTTTTTGCAAGGAGCGCCCAAGCACAGACGGGGCACGCAAAGGCATTTGCGAGACTCTATTCACAATGCTGCCTCCTCCCTGTCCCATTTTGATACAAATCCTGTTATTCTGGCGTGCAAAGCCTTATCCCTTACAGCTGATTATCGCAAAAATTACGCCAATACCCGTTTTACCTGTAAATATTAGAGGTTCAAAGTTAATCCTATTTACGGCCCGGCAAGGCAATTGCGTTAGGTTCGCATGACGAATGAATTTCAGGGTGAAACAGGCAGAAATGGCAGATGGCATGGCACAAAGCTCATCAGATAAGGCGGCGCTTGCATTGGCGAGGCGTCTGGTTATCGCCATTCCGACCCTGAATGAGGCCGATCATATTGCCGATTGCCTTGACAGCCTGCGCCGGGGGGTCAGTCCGGAAATTTTCGCTGCTATGGAAATCATCATTGCCGATGGTGGCTCCAGTGACGGGACATGTGCCATTGTTGAAAATTATAGTGCCGGACATAGCAATGTGCGCTGGGTGGATAATCCGGGAAAATTCCAATCGGCGGGGGTTAATCGCGCCGCCGAAATGGCGTCACAACAGCGCGATATTCTCCTGCGCTGTGATGCCCATGCGGTGTATCCGGAAGGATTCATTTTGAAGGCCATATCAAGCTGGGCGGAGGGCGAAGCCGATAGCGTGGTTTTTCCCATGGATGCACAAGGGCAGGGCTGCTTTCAAAAGGCCAATGCCTGGATTGTTGATACAAAGCTTGGCTCCGGTGGTTCGGCCCATCGCGGTGGTCGGCAGTCGGGCTTTGTGGATCACGGCCATCACGGGGTGTTTGATAAAAATCGTTTTCTCCAGCTTGGTGGCTATGATGCAAGTTTTAGCCATAATGAAGATGCCGAATTTGATGCAAGGCTGCGCAAAGACGGCGGCAAGATCTGGCTCGATGCGGATATACGCATTGGCTATTTCCCCCGTAGCAATCCGGCAAGCCTGTGGCGGCAATATTTTGGGTATGGCAAGGGGCGTGCGCGCAATGTTCTGAAAAACCGTGAGAGCCTGCGCCTGCGGCAGATGATACCGGTTGTGAATATTTTTGTGCTGGCGGGAAGTTTTTTACTGGCCCCGTTGCATCCGATATTTCTTGTCTGGCCTGCGCTTTACGGGGCTCTTCTCATGGGCGCAAGCCTGTGGATGGCGTTTAGGCATAAATCTATTTGTGGTCTCTGGTCTGGTGTGGCGCTTGCCGATATGCATCTTGCCTGGGGGCTCGGCTTTGTTTCCGGCATATTTCAATTTATTTCTTCTGGCACAAAGCCAGCACGACAGGGGCGCGGTTAATGCGGATAGGTTTTTTTGGTCATGATGCCCATGATGCGGCTATAGCAAAACGGGTGCGCGGGTTTCAGCGCGACGGCCATGAGGTGCAGGGCTTTATGATGCGTCGGGGGCCGGATGGGCCCCATGAATGGGACAATATTGATCTTGGTCTTAGTCATGATGGCCGTTTGTGGCATCGTTATAAAATGGTACGGCGGGCGGTGCGGCAACTGAAGAAATCCCCTGAGGCACTCAAGGCGTGCGATTTAATCTATGCGCGTAATCCCGATATGTTGCTTTGTGCGGTCAGCACTGTGCAGGCCTTGAACATGGAAAAGCCGATTGTCTATGAATGTCTTGATGTTCACAAACTTTTGGCGCGGGACAATTTTCGCGCCTTTTGTGGCCGTCAGCTTGAGCGCCGTCTGATCCAAAAAACAGCTTTGACGGTTATTT
>JALSJA010000109.1 GCA_026989615.1 Parvularculaceae bacterium
TGATACGGATTTATCAGCGCAGGATTGGCTGGCGGTTATTGATCAATATAAGAAAATTATTGAAAAGGCGCTGGGCAAACCATTTCCGCAAAATGTCAAAGACCAGCTTTGGGGGGCGATCACGGCTGTGTTTGCCTCTTGGCGCAATGATCGGGCCAATACTTACCGGCGTTTGCATCATATTCCCGAAAGTTGGGGTACGGCGGTGAATGTGCAGGCCATGGTGTTTGGCAATATGGGCGACAGCTCGGCCACCGGCGTTGCCTTTACCCGCGACCCGTCCACCGGCGAGAAAGTCTGGTATGGGGAATTTCTCATCAATGCTCAGGGCGAAGATGTGGTTGCCGGTATTCGCACCCCCCAGGCCCTGACCAAAAAACATCGCGAAGCTATGGGCGAGACATTGCCATCGCTGGAAGAGGCAATGCCGGAGTCTTACAGGCAGCTTGTGGGGATTTTCGAGAAGCTGGAAAACCATTATCGCGACATGCAGGATATCGAGTTTACGATCCAGCAAGGCAGATTATGGATGCTGCAAACCCGCAATGGCAAGCGCACCGCCAAGGCGGCATTGAAAATTGCCGTTGATATGTGTGCGGAGGGTTTGATTTCAGAAGAAGAGGCGGTGATGCGGGTGGACCCGGCCTCGCTTGATCAGCTTTTGCATCCTTCGCTCGACCCCGATGCGCCGCGGGATTTGCTGACCCGTGGTCTGCCGGCTTCGCCGGGGGCGGCCAGTGGCGAGATTGTGTTTGATTCCGACGAGGCCGAGCGCCTCGCCAAGGATGGCCACAAAGTCATTCTGGTGCGGGTGGAAACCAGCCCGGAAGATATTCATGGCATGCACGCGGCCGAAGGGATTGTCACCGCCCGCGGGGGCATGACATCCCATGCGGCGGTGGTGGCCAGGGGCATGGGACGGCCTTGCGTGTGCGGGGCAGGGGATTTGTCGATTGAAAAAGATGGCTCGGCCATGTCGGTTGGCGGGCGGCGCCTTGCCAAGGGCGAGATTATTACCATTGATGGTGCCAAGGGCGAGATTTTTGCCGGGGCGGTGAAAACCATTGAGCCGGAATTGTCCGGGGATTTTTCCAAAATCATGCAATGGGCAGATAAAAAGCGCCGTATGCGGGTGCGGGCCAATGCCGAAACCCCGCTGGATGCCAAAACCGCCCGGGGCTTTGGAGCGGAAGGTATTGGGCTGTGTCGCACCGAGCATATGTTTTTTGATGCGGATCGTATTCTCGCGGTGCGCGAAATGATTTTGGCCGAAGATAAAAATGGTCGCAAAGCCGCTTTGGCAAAATTATTGCCCATGCAGCGCGGCGATTTTGTCGAACTGTTCAAGGTGATGAGCGGTTTGCCGGTAACGGTGCGGCTGCTGGACCCGCCTTTGCATGAGTTTTTGCCGCATACGGATGAAGAGATTGAGGCGGTGGCTGAAGCGTCCGGCATAGACGCCAAAGCATTAAAGGCGCGGGCCCATGCGCTGAAAGAAGCCAATCCCATGCTCGGCCATCGCGGTTGCCGCCTTGGTATTTCCTATCCGGAAATTTATGAAATGCAGGTGCGGGCGATTATGGAAGCGGCGTGTATTGTTGCCGAAGAGACTGGCGAGAATGTGGTGCCGGAAATTATGATCCCGCTGGTGGCCAAACGCAAAGAGCTGGAAATTCTGAAGGTTAAAATTGATGCGGTGTGCCAGCAGGTGATGGCCGAGCGTGGATTGCAGGTGGAATATCTGGTCGGCACCATGATCGAATTGCCGCGGGCGGCGCTGACCGCCGATGATCTGGCGCAACAGGCGGAGTTCTTTTCTTTTGGCACCAATGATTTAACCCAGACAACTTTTGGCCTGTCACGCGATGATGCGGGCTCCTTCCTGCCGGATTATCAGCGCGCGGGGATTTTTGAAAAAGACCCGTTCGTGACCATGGACATTAAAGGCGTTGGCGCTTTGGTAAAGATAGCTGCCGAGAAAGGGCGGGCGGTGCGGCCTGATATCAAGCTCGGTATTTGCGGCGAACATGGGGGCGATCCAAGCTCAATCGATTTCGTCGAAAGCATTGGTCTGGATTATGTGTCCTGCTCCCCCTATCGTGTGCCGATTGCAAGATTGGCGGCGGCGCAGGCGGCGTTGAAGAAAAAATGAAATCGCGGCGAGAGGATAACAATAAAAGAATGCCCCTCACCACAAGCGCCCACCATTTATAGGCCGATTGTTCTTGTGGGATAGAATTTCAAAGACAAACGGCCTTCTTATCATGGCGCTTCTTTCCGAGATGGGTCCCCGCCTGCGCGGGGATGACGGTCGCGGGAGGAAAATTTATCGCGTCACGCCCTCGTAGGATGGCAAAGAGCGCATAACCTCAGCCAAACACCCGGGCAAAAATCGTGTCCACATGCTTGGTGTGATAGGCGAGGTCAAATAGCTCATCCAACTGACCCGCCGATAAAAACTTGCCCACATCCGCGTCATTTTTGAGATTATCCAAAAACAATCCTTCGCCGCGCCAGGCTGGCATGGCATTGCGCTGGACCAGGCGATAGCCGTCTTCGCGGCTGGCCCCCGCTTGGGTCAAGGCCAGCAATACCCGTTGGGAATGAACCAGACCATGCAAGGCGTCGAGATTTTTTTGCATTCGGTCGGGATAAACCAGAAGGTTTTCAATTACCCCCGCCAGACGGTTCAGGGCAAAATCGAGATGGATGGTGCTGTCCGGGCCGATGGCGCGCTCCACCGAGGAGTGGGAAATATCGCGCTCATGCCACAGGGCGACATTTTCCATGGCCGGGATAACCGCCATGCGCACCAGCCTTGCAAGCCCGGTCAGATTTTCGGTTAAAATCGGATTGCGCTTATGGGGCATGGCCGAGGAGCCTTTTTGCTCCTTGGCGAAAAATTCCTCTACTTCCAGAACCTCCGTGCGCTGAAGATGGCGGATTTCCACCGCCAAGCGCTCAATGGAAGAGGCGATGATCCCAAGCGCCGCAAAAAAAGCGGCGTGCCGATCGCGGGGGATTACTTGGGAAGAGACCGGCTCCACCCGCAAGCCCATTTTATCGGCCACATGGGCCTCCACCGAGGGGTCAATATTGGCGAAGGTGCCCACCGCGCCGGAAATGGCGCAAATGGCAATTTCTTCGCGGGCGGCTTGCAAGCGTTTCTTACCGCGTTCAAATTCCGCGTAAAAACTGGCGAGTTTCAATCCGAAGGTCACAGGCTCGGCGTGGATGCCATGGGAGCGACCAACGCAGACCGTCATTTTATGTTCCAAAGCGCGTTTTTTGAGCGCCGCCAAAACCCGGTCCATATCGGCCAGCAAAATATCTGCTGAGCGCATGAGCTGCACTGAAAGGGTTGTGTCGAGAACATCGGATGAGGTCATGCCCTGATGCACAAAGCGGGCGTCATCGCCGATGATTTCCGCCAGATGGGTGAGGAAGGCGATGACATCATGTTTGACCTCGCGCTCGATCTCGTCAATGCGCGCAACATCAAACTGGGCATCGCGGCCCTTGTCCCAAATGGTGCGGGCGGCTTCCACAGGGATAATGCCAAGCGCGGCCATACGGTCGGCGGCATGGGCCTCAATCTCGAACCAGATTTTATATTTGGTCTGGGGGTCCCAGATTTCGGTCATTTCCGGGCGGGCATAGCGGGGGATCATGGGTGGGGG
>JALSJA010000110.1 GCA_026989615.1 Parvularculaceae bacterium
CGCCTTCCCCCAAACACGCGCCGCGCATGCTTTCCATGCGCTCCAGAAAGGCCAGCACTTCGCCTTCCATGCCTGAAAGCCAGGCCAGCACATCTTCCAGCGCATAGGATTGACGCCGTTCAAAAAGCTGATGCGACCCGTTCAGCAAATGCGCCGCCAAGGGCTGGTTCGGCTCGCCCGCTATCGCCTGCACCCGCTTGACCGCCGGATCAAAATTTTTCATGGCCGCATTAAAGGCTTCTTCGCTGCCTGCCTGGCGCGCCATAGCCGCATAGGCGGTTTCAAAAAACCGCCGCCCATGAGTGAAATATTCAACTTCCAAAATCCCCCGCGCCGCTTGCTCGCGATGGCGCACATCTTGTTCCAGCACCCCGCCCTGATAATGACATAGCAAAACCAGAGACCCCCCATCGGCCACCACCCGTCCGGCCTCGGCGGCGGCCTGTTTAACCCCCGCATATTCAAGGCCAAACTGGCTGACCACCAGATCAAACGCGCCATTATCAAACGGCAGATCCGCCGCCGAGCCCAAAACACCAATCGCGCCCTCCACCCGCGCGGCCAGATTGCTGATCGCCCCTTCGGCAATATCAAGCCCGGTCAAAGACGCGCATCCGGCCGCTTGTGCGAGGCGCAATACAGAACCCGACCCACAGGCAATATCAAGCACGCTGCCAGAATGATCCGAAAATACCCCGCGCCAGAAATCCACCAGCGCGCTGTCATCCTCGACCCCTTCGCAAACCAGCGCATCTTCACCCTCGCGCCCCTGCCAATATTGGTCCCATGCTTTTGAATGTTCGGTTGACTTTTCTTCCATTGTTGGACAATAGAGCACTTCTGCGAAAAGTGGAAACCGGTTTCCACTTTTCGCAGAAGTGCTCTAAAGTAGCTATGAGCATGAGGAGGCTCCCATGGAAGTATTTTTACCCAGTTTCCTGACGGCCTTTGTGACGCTGTTCATCGTCATTGATCCGATATTGGTAACGCCGATTTTCGCCTCTCTCACCCATACGGAAACCCCGAAAAAACAATTTCAACTGGCGCTGATGGCCTCCCTCATTGCTGCAGGCATGCTCGGCTTTTTCGCCTTTTTCGGACAGGCCATGCTTGACGGTCTGCATGTCTCCATTGACGCCTTTCGCACCTCCGGCGGTTTATTGCTGTTTCTGATGGGCTTTCAGATGTTTTTTAATCCCGATGGCGAGCTGGAAGCCAAAACCCCGGGCCCCAAAGCCTCCGCCCGCGAAAATGTCGCCTTCTTCCCTATCGCCACGCCGATGCTGGCTGGCCCCGGCGCCATTGCCACCATCATGCTGTTAATGGCGGGCAATTCGGAAATGAACCAGACCGATATTTTCCTATCGCGCACCGCCGTTATTTCGGCCATGCTCACCGTGCTGTCCATTGGCGTTGTCATCATGTCCTTTGCGGGGCGTATCGCCTCGGCACTGGGCCGCACCGGCATGAATCTCATCTCGCGCATACTCGGCATGTTGCTGATGGCCATGTCGACCCAATATATTTTCGACGGCATCCGCGTTGGCATGCTGGAGAAGGTCGGCGGATAATACCGGTTTCACGCGAAACCATTTTCCTCACTTCTCTCTCGCATCATTGTGACCGGTTTCCCATGGTCGTGAGATGCAAAAAACAAAACCTCCTTCTAAAAGTAAACCTGCGCCAAAACGAAACCCAAGGCGTTCAATTTAACTTTATGAGGAACCCTTATGTCCAGAACATCTATCGCAACATCTCTTATCGCCGGCGTCGCCCTTGCCGCTATGGCGGGTGCTGCCAATGCCAAACCCAATGACCAATTGGAGATTGACGACAGCGCTCCGGCTGAATTGCAGGAAGCCTTTGCCGCATGGCAGGCGGGGGACCGCATTTCCGGCCGCAAGGACAAATGCTATGGCATCGCGCTGGCTGGCGAAAATGATTGCAAAGCCGGTAAAGGCACAAGCTGCGAAGGCACCTCCACGGTCGACTTCCAGGGCAATGCCTGGACCTATGCCCCCAAGGGCACTTGCGAATTTATCACAACCCCCGATGGCGCAGCTTCGCTTGACGCGCTTGATCGCAACAACCCAGTCTAACAAGCTCCACCCCCAGTGCCTCAAATCAGCGCCCTCCCCCCAATAGCCGGTATCGGCTTAAAGCCGGAACATTACCGGGCCGCTTTGGAAACAAAGACGGCGGGGCTCTGGTTTGAGGTGCATCCCGAAAACTATATGGTCGATGGTGGCCCGCGCCTGAAATGGCTGGCCGCCATCCGCAAAAATCGCGCTTTAAGCTTTCACGGTGTCGGTGCTTCTCTCGGCGGGCTTGACCCCCTCGATCGTGACCATCTGGTGGCGCTCAAAAAGCTGATAGAGCAATTCGAACCCGAACAGATCTCCGAGCACGCAACTTTCTCCGCCCATCAGGGCCGTTATCACGCGGACCTTTTGCCTTTGCCACGCACTCAGGAAGCGATCAACCATCTAAGCCTTCGGGTTGAAGAATTTCAAACCGCCATTGGTCGACACATATTGCTGGAAAACCCCACCAATTACCTGCCCTTCGCCTCGGAAATGGACGAGCCGGACTTCATGCTGGCGGTGGCGAAAAAATCCGGCTGCGGCTTATTGGTGGATATCAATAATATTCATGTCAGCGCTACTAATGTCGGCATTGACCCCCATGCCTATATCCGCGCCATCCCCGCCGATCTTGTGGGCGAAATTCACATTGCCGGCTTCACCCCCGACCCGAATTTGGGAGATGATTTCCTGATCGACAGCCATGACGCCCCGGTCAGCGCCGCCGTCTGGCACCTGCTGGAATTTGCCCTTGAGGTTTGGGGGCCAAAGCCGGTCTTGCTTGAGCGCGATGGCAATATCCCCGAATTTGAAATCCTTCTGGCCGAGCGCAATCAGGCCGCCGCCCTGCTGGCACGAAAACAAAAGGCGCTGGCCCATGCGGTTTGAAGACCATATCGATTTAATGGCGCGCCTCGCCGCAAGGGAGGTTACCCCGCAGGCGCTCAGCGCCTTAATGGCCGACAAGAAAGACCCTGATATCCGCGCCAAAATCTATCAGAACTCCGGCGCAAAAGCGCAAGCAGACGCCCTGCGTTCAAACTATCCGGGCCTTGCGGCAGCTATGGGGGAAGAATTTTTCACCGGTCTCGCCCATGCTTTTTGTCGCCAGCACCCGCCGCAAACCCGCTCGCTTGTGGACTATGGCAAAGAGCTGCCAAGTTTTATTGACGCAGCCACCCATAAGCACAAGCTGCAATGGCTTGGCGATATGGCGCGCCTTGATAGCGCATGGCTTGACGCTCACCTTGCCAAAGATGCCGAGCCTCTCTTGAGCGAAGACTTGCAGGGACAAGACGAAAAACAACTCATGGAAATACGTCTTGCCTTGCACCCGTCAGCCATCATGGTTGAGCTTAAATTTGCCCTTTACGATATATGGGAAAAATCCAGAAAGGGCGAGGCCATCAACAGCCAGCAAAACATCCCCCGACAAAAACAAACAATTCTGTTGTGGCGGCCCGATGGCGATGTCGTGACAAAACCCCTTGATGATTTCGAAGCGGCTTTTCTGTGCGCCCTCGACACCGGTAAAAATCTTCAACAGGCGAGCGAGGCCGCTCTTGGCGTCAACAAGCAAGGCAATCTGCCCAAC
>JALSJA010000111.1 GCA_026989615.1 Parvularculaceae bacterium
CTGTAAGGACCCGAGCAGAATAAGCAAAAAGGCAAATCCCGACATGGTAAGGATGGCAAAGACCGGAATATTATTTTGCCGCCGGGCCAAGGCTTTGGGCATAAACCCATCATCGGCAATCGCTGCCAATTGTCGCGATGCCCCAAACACCGTACCGCTAATGGCGCTTGAGCTTGCCAGCAAGGCCCCCAAAATAACAATCCGCGTGCCCCAATTCCCCAGCACATCCCCCGCCCCCGCGGCCAAGGCATATTCCTGATTATTGACCAGATCATCAAAGGGAATAGCCAATAAAGCCCCAATCGCCAGCACCACATATATCACCATGGCCAGAAAAATAGCCGTATATATAGCCAGAGGAATATTGCGCGCAGGCTTGTCCATCTCCCCCACCGCATTGATGACAAGCTGAAACCCTTCATAGGCAACAAAGGTCAGCGAGGCGACAATCAAAATATTGACGAGATGAAATCCCTCATGCGCCTGAATCAAAACCGGCAGGCTGACATCGCTGGAGCGCATCAGAATGATGGAAATGACAAACAGGATAAACAGCTTCAAATAAACCATCAAATCTTCCAGCCGCCCCATGCCTTTTACACTCCAGACATTGATCAGGGTAAAGAGTAATATAATGCCTCCGGCGACAGCCTTGCGCACCCACTCATTATCGGCGAAAGCAAAACTGCTGATGGCATAGGAAGAAAATGTATAGGCATAGAGCGCCAAAGTGCTGATATAACCAAAAACCACCCACCAGCCGATCAGTGACGCGCCAATTTTGCGTTTGGGAAATGACCTTTTGATAAAAGCATAGCTCGCCCCCTCATCGCGATAATAAACACCAAGCTTCACATAGGAATAGGCCGCCAGTAACGCGACCCCGCCCCCCAGCGCAATGGCCAAAGGTGCCAGCGCCCCGACCAGCGCCACGGCAATACCCAAAATGGTAAAAATACCCCCGCCAACCATGCCGCCCAAGGCAATTGCCACAAGCTCCACCGGACCAAGCGCTTTGCCCTCAATATTTCTGCGGCTTTTTTGCATTACTTCCCTTTACAGTTCTCCGCATCAAGGCCAAATGTGATATTATCACTTTTATTATGCAAGATTCTCTTCTGGCCTTGGCATTAGTGTGATTTCCGTCACAGTGCTTTCCAAAATCAGGCCTAGTTTGATTTTCTAGTGCAATATCCCACGCAAAGGGATTACAGCCAGTTCAGAAGCAATTCAAATAGCGCAGGGGCATATGATGCGGGATCTCAAAGCCAAGACCAATCAATCGACAATACAGAAAACCGTTCTGAAAATGCCCTGGCGCGCCAGCCTGCTGGCTTCGACCATGTTGTTCGCGGTAACAGCGCAAGCCGCCGAGCCAATCGCCCGAATGGAGCCTGTTTCCGGTCAGGTCATCTCCACCCGTCAGGGTGAGAATATTATCTTTGTCGATGAAACCACGAAAAGAATGATCATCGCCGGACAGGACCTCAAGGCCGGTGATATTTTAAACACCAATAGCAATGGCGCGCTGGCGATTGTCTTTGCCGACCAGACCCAAATCCGCCTTGCCCGCAACACGACGCTTGAAGTCAAGGAAATGAAACAGGGCAAGCTGACGCGATTGCAAATCTTGCGCGGGCGGTTATGGGCGAGAGCCCCGCGCGGTAAATCCCGCCTCAATGTTGAAACCCCTTCCGCAACTGCCGCTATTCGCGGCACAGAATGGTCTTTGGACGTTGCCGATGATCACACCCAGCTTATTGTCGCCAGCGGCGAGGTCAGTTTTTTCAATGACTTCGGCACAATCGCCGTGGCCGGTGGCGAAGCCGCATCGGCCAGACCGGACAGCGCTCCGGTCAAGGAAATCATTGTCAATCGCCCGGGCCGTGAGCAAATGCTTTATTTCCTTCCGGAAGAGGCGTTTGCTCCAAGCGGACCGGACAATGAAACCCTGAAAGCAGCGAGAGAAGCAGCCTCCCTTGGAGAGTTCGATCGCGCCATTAAAATTCTCGATGATGCAGAAGAAAGCGGCAATCAAAGCGCAGATCTTTATGCCCTCAAAGCCCGCATCGGATTGTTGATTGGCAATAGCGCTTTGATTGACGATGCCGTAAAGGACGGCCTTTCCCAAAATGCCGATAATCCGACCCTGTTGGCGCTAAAGGCTGACTATCAGGCCAACTATCTTGGCCGCCCGGACCTTGCTCTTGTCAATGCCCAGAAAGCCGCAGAATTATCGCCGCAAAATGCTGAAATCCTCCTTACTTTCAGCAAAATTCTGCTTGAGCGCCGGGCCGATAAAGAAG
The DNA here is from genome assembly GCA_026989615.1 of Parvularculaceae bacterium. Taxonomy (GTDB): domain Bacteria; phylum Pseudomonadota; class Alphaproteobacteria; order Caulobacterales; family Parvularculaceae; genus S012-90. The sequence goes on from JALSJA010000111.1 coordinate 2,307, forward strand.
CAATGTCGGTCATCGAAAAGGCCATTGCCGCCAACCCGAACCATGCGGAACTTTATGTGCAACAGGCAGACATTTATCTGGCGCAAAACAGGCCCCATAAAGCCCGCAAAGCCTTAAACCGCGCTTTTGAAATTTCCCCAGACCTTTCTCTTGCCCGCCTTGGCTATGGGCAAATTTATGCCCTGCAAGGCAAGCAGGATATGGCGTTGCAGGAATTTCTCGCAACCTCGGCGGATAATCCCGGCTATTCGGCCGCTTTGCTGCGCCTTGCCGAAGCCTATGGCCGCAAAAGAGACCGCACCCTTGCCGAACAGCAATTGGATACCGCCGATCGGCTTGATCCCAACTCCCCTTACCCCCCGCTCTATCGCACCGCTTTGGGGATCGACCTTTATGAAAGTGGCGATGCCGTTGAAGGCGCACGCGAGGCCCTGCGTCGTTTCCGGGCACGCGGCGGCATTTATGAAACCCTGTCGGAAAATCGCGAAACCGGTAGCAACCTTTCCCGCTCCTTTCGCTTTCTCGAATTGAACGCCCTTGGCCGCTATTACGGGGACCGGGTCTTTGACAGCTTTGAATCAACCTCCTATTTCGACGAGGTATTGAACGAATCCGCCGGCCTGTTTTATCAAAGTCAGGATACCACCGGTTTCAACCCTAAAAATGGCGATGAAATTCAGCAAATCTCAAGCTTCATGCAAGGGGTATCGCTGGACCCGTTAAGTGTCGCCAATTCCGAACGGCGCTTGCAAATTTCCAAAGAGGCCTTTCTGGAAGCCACCCTTAACGGCACCTCCATAACCAGCAGTGATGCCGATTTACGCCGTGACAGGGCCAGCCTGCAAGGGCGCTTTTACCCGGCCATCGGCAATGGCGGCCTGCCCATGGCCTTCAGCCTTAAAGGCCAGCGCACCTCCTATCATGATGATTTGCATGAGACCACCAGAGACTCTTCTGCCATTGAGACCTATATGGGTATGGAGCTTACCCCATATGACAATATTGCTTTTTATGGCACCTATCGCGATGAAAGCCGCAATATCACAGCGGACCGTGCTGAGTTTCTGCTTCAGTTTGGCGGTGAACACGACTTTACCGAACATCAATATTTCGGTACCCTTGTCTGGAATCACAAACTTGCCAATCGCCAGCATTTCACTCTTGCTGCTGGCTGGCAACAAAAAGATGATCTTGATATTTTCTATACGCCGCAAGCAAGTTTTGTCGAACGCCTGACCGAAGACGGTGTCAAGACAACCAGCTTTCTTATGGCCAGCTATGCCAAAGGCTATGATCGTTATGATATCAAATTGGGGGCGGAGGTTTTCAGAAAAGACATTGATGTCAGTTACACAACCGATGCCCTGCTTGCCGATGGCACCACTAATACCATCGATGTGTTCAATCCTGATTATTACATTGATGAACAGGTTGTCTATTTTGATACCCGCTACACCCTGTCCGACAAAATCACCCTGCAAGGGCAAATCAGCTATTTCAACGAATCCTCCAATGACCCGCAAATCACAGCCGACCTCAAAGGCGGCACGGCCAATTATCGCCTCGGCATTGCCTATGAACCCAATGAAAAACATTGGTTAAGGGCGGCCTCATCACGAGAGAAAATTGCCGTTCTACCCTTCACATTGGCCCCTTTATATACAGTCGGTCTGAAAGAATCCCTCCTGCCACTAACCGAGCGCTCGGAAATCGACAATCAGCTTGTGCGTTGGGACGCCCATTGGAGTGACAAATTTTTCACCGCTGTCGAAATGGAACATCAAACTTTCAATACCCTGTCCTACCTGACCCCGGACCAGGATGCGGCGATTGATATTTTCGACGGCTATATCAACCATATTACCGTCAGCGCCAACTATCTTCCCGGCGGGAATTGGGCGGTCAATGCCCGCTATACCCTGACCAATGCCGAAGCTGATGACGCCATCACCAATGGCACCGCGCAAACCCTGCCCTATCTGCCAAGCTCGGAAGGCGGCATTGGCATTGTCTGGACCCACCCCAATCGCCTCAAAGTCAATCTGCGGGGTATTTATATCGGTGAGCAGGTGGACACGCAGCAAGTCCCCATTGGCGATCATTTCACCATTGACCTGATTGGCTCTTGGGAGCCTTATGACAAGCGCTATATATTTGAACTGGGCGCGCTCAATCTCTTGGATGAAAGCTATGAAGTGCAACCGGATGTTCCGGCACCAGGCATTACGCTTTTCGTTTCCGGCGGCGTAAGGTTCTAATCCGTCATGGCCAAGCCTACCCCCTCTCTCACACAGCAAAAATCCGGCTGGATAGTGCCTTTGCTCTGGGCCATGGCCATTGCTGTTGTGGCCATGGGATTGAAACTATCCCCCCAATGGTCCGCCATTAACGGATCGTTTTTTGATCAGGCCTCTACCACCGCGCCGGCCAGCCCTGAAGAGCGCGGCATTGTTATTATCGCCATTGATGACCCTTCTTTCGGGGTCATTGATAGGCAATGGCCATGGCCGCGGCAAATGCACGGGGAATTGATCGAAGCAGTGCGCGCGGCCGGTGCCACGGCCATTGGCTTTGATATCGTCTTTTCCAACCCATCCCAATTTGGCCCGGAAGATGACCAATATCTGGCCAATGCCGCCAAGCAAGACACTGTCTTTGCCACGGATCTGGTGCGGGTCGAAACCGCGCAAACAACCAGCTATATCCGCAATGAACCCTTGGCGATATTTCTGGAAAATGGCGCGCGCACCGGCCGCGCCAATGTCCAGCCCGATGGCGATGGCGTGATCCGGAAATTACCCTCTCCCGATGATAATTTCATGCAGGAATTGCTTTTGGCTGCCGGAGAAAAACCGGCGGAAAATCTTCCCGGTGATCGGCTGATCCAGTATTTTGGCCCCCATAACAGCTATCCACGGGTTTCCTATTATCAGGCTCTTGATCCGGAAGAATTTTTACCACCGGGATTTTTCAAGGATAAAGTTGTTCTGGTTGGCTATTCCCTGCAATCGGACCCGGACGTCTCCACCGCAGACGCCTTTGAAACCCCCTATACGGCCCGCACCGGTTTTTTTACTGCCGGTGTCGAGGTGCAGGCAACGATTTATGATAATTTCAAACATGGCCTTGCTATTTTAAATCCGCCGCGCTGGGTCGGTTTCATGCTTTTGGGCCTTGGCAGTTTTCTCGGCTTTCTGGTCGCTCGCCTGAACAAACCCCTCATCCGTCTGTTCCTGACCTTTGGCCTTGTTGTTCTCTTCCTCATTCTCGGCTGGATAAGCCTGCGTTATGGCCGTATCTGGCTGTCACCTTTCGATATCGGATCGGGCTTTCTGGCGGTTACCGGCACGCTGGCGGCAAGGGATTTTGCTCTTGAGCGCAAAATGCGCAGCGAAATTCAAGGGGCTTTTTCCCAATATCTCTCCCCGGACATGGTCAATAAAATCATCGCCGATCCTTCGCAATTAAATCTTGGCGGCGAACGGCGGGTCATGACGATTATGTTTGCCGATATTCGCGGCTTTACCGGCCTGTCAGAAAGTTTCAAGGAAGACCCGCAAGGTCTCACCCAGCTCATCAATGATATTCTCACCCCGCTTGCCGATGTAGTCATGGCCAATGGCGGCACGATTGATAAATTTATCGGCGATTGCATCATGGCGTTCTGGAATGCGCCTTTGGATGATCCCGATCATGCCCAAAATGCCGTCAGGACCGCCAAGCAAATGGTTGTCACCCTAAAACAGATCAACAAGGATTTGTCCAAACAGCTTAGCGCCCTCGAGAACAAAGAAATTCGTATCGGCATTGGTCTGAATACGGGGGATTGCGTGGTCGGTAATATGGGCTCCAAGTCACGCTTTGATTATTCCGTCCTTGGCGACACGGTCAATGTTGCGGCGCGTCTGGAAGAGCTGTCGAAAAACTATCAAGCCAATATTGTCTTTGGCGAAGATACATTCCAGGCCTTGACAGATCAGTCCGTCGCCATTGAACTTGATGCGGTGCAAGTGCGCGGGCGCGAGCAAGCTTTGAAAATCTACACCTTAAAAGACGAATAGGATCTAGAGCACTTCTGCGAAAAGTGGGCCCTTCGAGACGCTGCTTCGCAGCTCCTCAGGGTGAGGCCGGTTTTCGGATAAGAAGTGCTCAAAAACAAAAACTTAGAGCGTTTCCAGGATAAGTGGATACCGGTTATCCGTCCGGAAACGCGTCAAAACAAAGACTTAGAGCCCGGTTTTGATTCCATCAAAACCGGATAGGCTCTACCAGATTTAGGCTTCTTTGGGGACCATGCGTTTGCGCACCCTATCACCAATAGCTTCAATCTCATGGTTCAATTCGTCTTTGACCATTTGTTGATAATGCCTTTTGCCGTTTTTATTCTCGGCGATCCATTTTTGGGCAAAATCCCCTGATTGTATCTCCTGCAAAATTGCCCGCATCTGCGCGCGCGTTGTCTCATTGACAAGACGCGGTCCGGCCACCAGCCCGCCATAGGCCGCCGTTTCAGAAACAAATTCATGCATTTTGGCAAGCCCGCCCTCATGGAGTAAATCAACCACCAGCTTTAATTCATGCAGGCACTCATAATAGGCCATTTCCGGGTGATAGCCGGCTTCCACCAGAGTTTCATAACCCATCACCGCCAGATCCTTGGCGCCGCCACATAAAACCGTCTGCTCCCCGAAAAGATCTGTTTCTGTTTCCTGCCGGAATGATGTTTGGAACGCGCCCGCGCGGGTCGACCCGATGGCATCCGCATAGGCAAGCGCCCGCGCCGCCGCTTTGCCGCTTGCATCCTGATGCACACAAAAAAGACATGGCAGGCCAGAACCGCGCCCATAGGCCCGCCGCACCATGGCACCGGGACCTTTCGGAGCAACCATGATGACATCAATATTGTCTGGTGGTTTTACTTCCCCATAAACAATCGAAAACCCGTGGGCAAAAAGCAGGGCGTCACCGCTATGTAGATTATCCGCAATATGCTCTGCAAAAATTTCCCCATGGGCCATATCCGGTGCGGTCAGCGCAATAAGCTGCGCCCGCTGCGCCGCTGCGCCCATGGACAACACGCCAAACCCGTCCGCTTTGGCCTGTTGCCAAGACGGCCCATCCGCGCGCGCGCCGATAATCACTTCAAACCCGCTATCGCGAATATTCAAGGCATGGGCCCGCCCCTGCGAACCATAACCAAGAATGGCAATGGTCATGCCCGACAATATTTCGCGCTCGACATCTTCGTTGCCATAACGGCGCATGGGCTCATGATCGGTTGTGGGCGCGGTCATAACATTATCCTCGATCTCCCAACCGCTTGAGAAAAGCCTGATAATCTTGCGGCGTATCAATCCCCGGCATGGCCCCATCAATCACGCCGGCAACAATGCGCTCGCCCATTTCCAAAATCCGTAATTGTTCCAGCTTTTCGATCTGTTCAAGGCAACCGCTCGGCGCCGCCGCAAATGCCGCAAGACTTGCCCTTGAAAAGGCATAGAGCCCGATATGCAAAAAATAATCCTGCGGACGTTGAACCCGCCCCTCTTCATCGCGCGGGTAAGGGGCAAGGCTGCGGGTAAAATAAAGCGCCGAGCGCAAGCCATCCCCATCGGGCGCTGCCAGAACCGCCTTCACACAGGATGGGTCCAGCGGCGAGCCAGGGCCTTCTTTAGCCATTTCAGGAAAGGGGCTAACCAAAGTCGAGACAAAGGCCGGACGCGAAGCCTTGATGGCTTTTTCATGCAGATCAATCAGATCATCAAGAATATGGGGGGCAATCTCCGGCTCATCCCCTTGCACATTGACAATAATCTCGGCCTCGATTTGCTCGGCTGCCTCGGCAATGCGCCCTGATCCTGTTTCATGGTCGGGTGATGTCATCACTGCCTTGCCGCCGAACCCTTCTACCGCCTCGAAAATACGCCTGTCATCGGTCGCCACCACCACATGATCGGCCTTGCAGCGCAGGGCGTTTTCCACTGTGTGCTGAATCAGAAATTTTCCACTCTCACGCAATAGGGGCTTTCCCGGCAGGCGGGAGGATTGATAACGCGCCGGGATAATGATCGCCGATTTCATATTTGCTTGCGCCTTTCCATATGCGCCACAATCAACACCAACAGGCCAAGAGATGCAACAAATCCGGTCAGCGCACCGGCACTATTGGCGAGCATATCAAGCCAGTCAGGGCTGCGATTTTGGGTCAGGCCCTGCAACAGCTCCAAAAGCCCGCTCCATAAAATCAAGCCGGGAACAATCAACCAACGCCGGGAAAATACCCGCATGCCGCCCAATCCGGCACCGCCCGCCAGCACCCCATAGGCTATAAAATGCGTGATTTTGTCCGCATGGTCGGCACTGCCAAAGAAAATTTCAGCCAGAAATTCGGCCCAAAGACTCCCGCCGGGCAGATCATCGGGGTTAGGAATGAGGCTGAGCACGCTCACCAATAGCAGCAGCGCCCAAAATAACCGGCGAAAGAAAATATGTATGCCAACCAATGTCAGTGACTTCACCGCAATATCCCTTTATCAGTCTGTCATATAGACGCACCCGCTCTGGCAAAACAATGACCAAAGCCTGAATTAATTATGACTTCGATATTAACCTTCTCTTTACCGGTAACAGGAATCCGTAACCTTTTCATGCTATCAAGCAACTATGTTCAAACGCGCAGATAAAATTGAGCCAAAACCGCAAGGCGGCAATCTCTTCCCCTCCATTGGGGAAGTGCCGGTTTATGCCATTGGCGATATTCATGGTCGTCGCGATTGTCTTGATCAATTATTGGACAATATTGAGCAGGATGCAGGATCGAACCCCTATCGTCTGGTATTTCTCGGTGATTATATTGATCGCGGCCCCGATAGCTGGGGGGTGATTGAGCGCCTTGTGCTATTGCGCCGGAAAAAGCCCTCCACCATTTTCTTGAAAGGCAATCATGAGCAAGTGCTGATCGACTTTCTTGCAGCCCCGGAAGAAACGGAAAGCTGGCTCGATTGGGGTGGCCTCGAGGCTCTGAAAAGCTATGGGGTGGACAATATTCGCGGCAAAAGTCTGGAGCAGGTGCGCGATGAATTTGCCGATCTTTTACCCGACGACCATTTCAGATTCTTGCTGGATCTGGAATTATCCCATCAACGCGGCGACTATATCTTTGTCCATGCCGGACTGAACCCTTTGCAAGATATTGATCAGCAAAAAGAGCAGGATTTATTGTGGATTCGCGACCCGTTTTTACAGAACAAATCCCGGCGCTGGGGTAATAAAACCATTGTTCATGGCCACACGCCGGTTGAAGCTGCTGAAGACAAGGGCTGGCGTATCAATGTCGATAGCGGCGCCTATGCCTCCGGCATATTGACGGCCGTTTGCCTCGAGGGCACCTCGCGGCGCTTCATCACCAGCTAGAGCCTTTTCGGTTTTGATTGGTATCAAAACGAAAATAGGCTCTAACCAGCTTTATTGCGTTTGATATTGGTGTTAACCGCAACCAGATGCGGACGATGCACAGCGCGCAACACAGAGCGCAAGGTCTCCACACTGCCCGGTGCATCGGTTACCGCAAGACATTTACCAAGCGCTGTTGCATAGTTTTCCCGCGATACAACTTCATAATCCGGCGATAGAAACACAATGCGCGCACCGGAAAAAATGCTCTCCCGCCATGTCTCCAAAATTTCACGCCGCCGCCATGATGGTGCGAAATAAATATCCGGCGGTGCCTCACGGGATTCAGCTTCGGAAATAACCACCGCCCCAAGATCGTCGCCCACATAATGATTATCCACAATGGCGGTGATAATATCAGCGGGAATTTCATATGCCTGAATGGTTTTTATCATCCGCTCATCCGCCCCCAAAACCGCCGCATCTTCCCCATAGCGCTGCATTTCCCGCACCAGCGCATCGCAATATTGATGATTGATACTAATGCGCTGCAACATCGCCTGATAGGGTTGGCGCGAGACCAGATTAAGGCTTGCCTCTTCATCCCAAAGCCGGGCCAGCTGGTCGAGCCATGGCACAAAATCAAAACCCTCATAATCCTGATGACACATAAACAGACGCAGCGACCCACCGGCCGTTTCGCTCATGGCGCCACGCACAATTTTCAATCCCGCCCCACTGGCGATTTTTTCAAGCACAGACAAGGTATAGATCCCTTGCGCCCGTTGATTGAACTGCCCGACATCATTGCGCATCAAGGCCAGCGACAGATAAGGCGTTTCCAGAACGAAAACCCCGTCATAGGCCAGCAGGTCCGCACAGGCGGCAATAAATTCTCTGGCATTATTGGTCGCCGCAAATTCATCAACGCAGGTAATGACATCAAAGCCACCCTCGCCGGCCTTCACTTTCAACCGCCGCAAAAGGGATTTTCCCGGAAAATGGCCGGTCATGGCATCGGCATTAACCGCCAGATTGACACCTTCATTGGTGCCAAAAGTTTCAATCCAGCGCGGAAACTGCCCCTGCAATGAACCATCGCCGCAACCAATGTCCAGCGCCCGTCCATCACGGGTCGACAACATTTCCATAACTTCCGCCACCAGCGAGCGTTGGCGATGCTTGTCGGTCTGGGTTGCCGGCACCGGCATGCGCGGCTCTATCTCAGCCGCTTCCGCCCGCTGCACCAGTCCGCAAGCCTGACTGTCTTGTGAGGGATCGCATAATACAAAAGCGTCATCACCGCCAAGACTGAAAAGTGGTGTCAAAGCCTGTCCGCCACAGGCGCGGCATGTTGATTGAAATTTACTACCCATGATCTGCACTTAAACCCCTTTACAGGACCCCGTTTTTGATTTTTGTTTTCTTACTATGGGACACAGGGCGTTAAATACGGGTAAAGTGATGATGCTTATTGTTCTGTATCCGGATATTTTTTGTAACCAAATACTTAAAACCTTCTACCTCATTAAGACTCGATAAAGCCCCATGAAGAAGCCCTTAAGATTAAGGATTACCATCGCCACAACAATAAAAAGCCCCGGCAACTGATCGGGGCTTTTGCTAAGTGCGCAACACAAAACTTTTTAAGTCACCACACTATAGCGGGCTTTTTTCTGGGAATACATGGCTGCATCGGCAGCACGCAGGGCTTCTTCCACATCCTGACCTTTCAGAATAGGGAACACCCCCCATGACACTGAAACGCGAATATCCATCCCGTTAAATTTTAAGGGCTTGGCGGTAATGATAGCCGCCATGCGCTGCATTTTGCGCTGGGCTTCACGGGTCGAGGCATGGGTCAGGACAATGCCAAATTCATCACCGCCAAGGCGCGCCACCGCATCGGTTTGGCGCACATGGGTAGCAAAAGTTTCCCCCAAATATTTCAGCACCGCATCCCCGGCCGCATGGCCCTTTTCGTCATTGATTTTTTTCAACCCGTTCAAATCCACATAAATCAGACTGGCAGAAAAATCATAGCGCTCCACCGCCGCCATCACCCGGCTTAGCTCGCGCACAAAGGCGCGGCGGTTCATAATTTCAATCAAGGGGTCCTGATCGGCAAGCTCGGTCAATTCCTCAACCCGCCGCCGGGCCAGCGCCAATTCCTCGCGAAGTTTTTTTACCTCGCATTCCAATTCGATAATTTTGGCCTGTACTTCCGGTGACTGATTATCGCGATTGGCGGCAATAACCGCTTCTGCGTCAGCCTGTGATCGGGCCAGTTTTTTGATATTATTTTTCAACTCTTCCATGTCCACCACCCCCCGGTGCTATTTTTCAGGTTTTCCACCCAATCTGCCCGATACGCCCTCAATAAAGACAAAGCTAAGGGGAAAGTCCTGAAAAACTGCTAAAATGGCCGCTCACATTTAATCGGCTTTTTCGTGCGTTTTGGTAATTTTCTGGAAACCTCCTGATTGAGACTGGCGGAAAACCTGTTATACAGTCGCGCTTTGGAGGCATGGATAATGGCAGGCAACCCCCCACTCACCCCAGCACCGGCACTGGTCGGGCTGATTATGGGCAGTAAATCTGACTGGGAAACCATGACCCATGCGGCAAATTGCTTAACAGAGCTTAAGATTTCCCACGAAATAAAGGTTGTCTCGGCCCATCGCACCCCGAAGCGCCTTTATGATTATGCCAGTTGTGCCAAATCCCGTGGCCTGAAATGTATTATTGCCGGCGCCGGCGGCGCCGCCCATCTGCCGGGCATGGCCGCCAGCATGACACCGCTGCCGGTGCTTGGGGTGCCCATACAGTCGAAAAGCCTGAATGGTATTGATTCGCTGCTTTCCATTGCGCAAATGCCGGCCGGTATTCCTGTCGGCACGCTGGCGATTGGCCGCGCCGGTGCCATCAATGCCGCCCTTCTGGCAGCCGCGATTTTGGCCCTTCACGATGATGCCCTCGCCACACGGCTTGAGCAATGGCGAACCCGCCAGTCTGACGCCGTTGATGAAGATCCAACCGCCTAGAAAAGAGCTCCTTTTTTCATGAAGACCTTATCTCCCGGTGCAACCATTGGCATTTTAGGCGGCGGCCAGCTTGGACGGATGTTGGCCATGGCCGCAAGCAGGCTGGGCTTTTCCTGCATCATTCTCGACCCGGACGAAAACTGCCCGGCCGGAAAAATCGCCCGGGCCATGATCTGCGCCGATTATGATGACGAAACCGCTTTGGCCGCCCTGAGCGCGCAATGCGATGTCATCACCTATGAGTTTGAAAATGTCCCGGCCCATGCGGTCGCCTTCCTGCAGGCTGCAGGCAGTGCCCTCGCTCCCCCGCCCAAGGCTTTGGCAATCTCACAAGACCGCTTGCACGAAAAAAACTTTCTGCAGGATATCGGCGTCTCCACAGCCCCCTATCAGCCTGTCAACAATGAATCTGATTTACAAAATGCCATAGAAGCGCTTGGCTTGCCTGCCCTGCTCAAAACCAGACGGCTTGGCTATGATGGCAAAGGCCAGGCGCTTATCAAAAATAAAAATGGCCTTGCCAAGGGTTGGAAGGCCATGCAGGGCATGTCCTCCATTTTGGAAGGCTTTATTGATTTTGCCTTTGAAATTTCCGTCATCACCGTCCGCGGCAAGGATGGCAATAGCAAAACCTACCACCCGGCACGCAATCTTCATGCGGGCGGCATTTTGCGACGCTCCATTGTGCCCAGCGGTGCCAGCCCCGAAATCATTGCCGAAGCGCGCAGCATCGCCATAAAAATCGCTGATGCCCTCGACTATGTGGGCGTTCTCGGCATTGAATTTTTTGTCAGTAAAGACGGCGCGCTCATGGTCAATGAATTTGCCCCGCGGGTTCACAATTCCGGCCACTGGACTGTGGAGGCCTGCGGCATTTCGCAATTTGAAAACCATATCCGCGCCATTGCCGCATGGCCCCTTGGGGACACCGCCCGCCATTCCAATTGCGAAATGGAAAACCTGATCGGCGAGGATGCCGCAAACTGGCCAGCACTTGCCGCCGAGCCGGGGGCTCTGCTCACCCTTTACGGCAAACGCCATCAGCGCCCGGGCCGCAAAATGGGCCATGTCACGCGGTTAAAGCCGTTATAGTCTATTCGGGCGCAGCGTCTTCTTCCGCACCGGACACCGCTTTGGCGATTGCCCGCATCACCGCGATATTTTCATCGGCATGTTCAATATAATAACGATCCGCCGAGGTCCGCACAATCACCACACCGCGCTTGCGATCAACCCAGATGATCTGACCATTATAACCGGCCGCAAAAAACTCGTCATCATAGTCCGGTGGAATCCAGAACTGATAGGAATATCCGAAATGCTCCCCCGGCACCGGTTCTTGAAAATCGGCCCGCGGGGTTGCAATCGTATCAACCCAGCCTTCGGGCAAGATTCGCTTCCCCTGCCAGACACCATCTTGCAAATAAAGCTGGCCAAAACGCGCATAATCAACGGCACGGGTCGACAGACAGCAATAGCCTATGGCCTTGCCTTTGTCGCCCTTGCGATCCTGATTCCAATAGGCGGCGGGCATGCCCAAAGGTTTGTATAATTTTTCGTCGATCAGTGCGGCGATAGGCTTGCCATAAACCGCACGCACCACCGCCGACAAAACATGGGTATTGGGGCTGATATAATCAAAATCCTGACCCGCCGGACGATTGCGCTTATATTTGCGCACCATCTTGTCCACATCGGCATTGAAAACAAAAACCCCGAAGAAAAGATTGCGAATATCCGAACCTTCCGCTTCATAATCTTCATTGAAATCAATGCCCGACGACATCATCAACAAATGCCGAATGGAGGTGTCGCCAAAATCCGTGCCGGCAAATGCCGGTACATATTTTTCCGCCTTGTCGTCAATGGAAGCAATCAACCCTTCCTCAAGCGCCATGGCCACCAATGTTGCAATATAGCTTTTGGCAACCGACCAGGATGTGTGACGGCTTTCCGGCTGTTCTCCAAGATAATAGGATTCATGCACCAGCACGCCATCTTTCAAAACCACAAGGCCGGTTATGGTGCGCTCTTTGATAAATTCATCCAGACTTTTTACCTTGCCATCAAATTCATAAGTGACATTCAGGGGCTGGATATTGCGCGGTAAAGGAAGCGGGTTTGAAACCCCCTCGATTTTGCGCGACGGCAAAATCGCATCCATTTCACGATAGACCTCGATCCGCTCATCAAGATTTTTCAATCGCGAAACATCCGATGGTGACAGATCCGACCAGGGACGAAAATACCATAGCGCAAAGGCAAAAACAGTAAGCGCCACCAGCGCCCCGACACCAAAAGCAAGCTTTTTAATCAATGGAACCTCCCTGAACCCTCGTCATGAGGCCCCAATGTCGGCCCAACCAGACGCAAGGTCAAGGGCGCAAAACAGCTCCCAATATGGAGCTAGCTGGCCAGAGCCTCTTTGACTTTTGCCGCCACGGCTTTGATGGAAAACGGCTTTTGCAGATAGCCCGCATCTTTAATCTGGTCGAGCTTGTCACGCATGGAGCCTTCCGCATAGCCGGACATGAAAATCACCTTGGCATCGCCAAGCTGCTCTCCAGCCGTTTGAATAAGCGTTGGTCCATCCATTTCCGGCATCATGATGTCGGACAAAACGAGATCAAATGGCTGTTTGCTTTCTTCAAGAATTTCCAGCGCCTCATCACCATCACAGGCTTCAACAATTTCATAACCGCACATTTGCAATGCCCGCACAACAATCCGCCGTGGCCCGTCTTCATCCTCAACAACCAGAATGCGGCCGCGCCCGGTCAGATCACCGCTTTCTGACGGGCCCGATGCGCGCATATCTTGCGCCTCGGCCCCTTGCTCATTTTCATCCTCATGATAGGCCGGCAGGAAAATCCGGAAACTCGCCCCTTCACCGGGGCGGTTATGCAAGAAAATGCGCCCGCCCATCTGCCCAATCACACCATAAACGGTGGACAGACCAAGCCCGGTGCCCTTGCCTTCTCCCTTGGTGGTAAAAAAGGGTTCAAAAATCTTGTCGGCAATTTCAGGCGGCACACCGGAGCCATTATCGGACACTTCAATCAGAACATGGTCCACATCGTCCAATACCGCATAGCCATAGGAAGAAATTTCTGCCGCTGGAACATTCTTGGTTTCAATGACCAGATTACCCCCTTGCGGCATGGCATCGCGTGCATTGACCGCAAGATTCATAATCGCCATTTCCAATTGTCCCTTATCGGCCTTGACCTTGGCAAGCCCGCGACCATTGATAACCTCAAGCTGAATGCGCTCGGTAATGGATCGGTTGAGGAAAGGCGAAAATTCCCGCAACATTTCCGTAATCGCCACGACTTCCGATTGCAGGGTTTGCTTGCGCGAAAAGGCCAGAAGGTTGCGCGTCAAATTGCGCGCCCGCTGGGCATTTTGTTCAATTTGCACAAGATCGGGATAGGACGGGTCGCCCACTGTGTGGCGCCGCATCAGCAATTCCACCGATCCCATAATCACCAGCAAAACATTATTAAAGTCATGAGCGATAGAGCCCGCCAAATGGCCAATGGTTTTGAGTTTCTGGTCTTGCGAATAATCCTCTTCCATGCGCTTTTGGAAAGTAACATCGACCGCATAAAGAATGGTACGCCTTTTGCCATAAGACCCGCGGCGGCGTTTTACCGGCCTTGCATAAAGGGCAATAAAGCGGGCATTGGCCCCCTCCCCCACTTCCACTTCAACCGGCCTTGCCAAAGCTGCAGCCGCCCCGCGATTTTTAATCGCATTGGCAACTTCGCGCACCGTGTCAGCGGAAAAACAATCGCCAAACAAAGGCGCCTTGCCTTCAATCGCAAATGTTTCCGCAAACATGCGATTGCTCTCGACGACTTTCGCATCGGAGCCGATATCACCTTCAATGACAGCAACCCCGAAAGGCGCTTCGGTTAAATCCCCGGACAATCCGGCCTGCTCGACATTGTCTGTCGCATCCGGTTGCAATTCAATACAGACAAATCCCTCGCCAACACCGCCGCGCTGGAAGGGCGTCAACCTGGCCTCACAGGCGCCACCGCCAGAGCGGCGCAAGCGCGCCATCAAGGGCGCTGTATCATCTTCATTCCATAATTCCTCAACCAGCTCTTGCGATTCCCCCAGCACGATATCGGCAAGGTCAACCTGTGTGGTGGTCGCAACGCCGAGAAAATCGGCCATGGCATTATTCATCCAGGCAATCCGACCAGAGCGCTCAAGCCCCATGACCGGGCGCGGATAATCCTGATAGGCCAGCGCCAGACTATCCGAAACTTCTTCCACCGCCATTTCCCGCAAGCGCCAGGCAATATATTGCGCGGTCTCGCTAACCCGGCCATTCTTGGTGGTCGTGCGAATAGTCTTGGCCATTGGCCGAATGGTGATTTCAAAGCGGCGCAAGCGACTATTTTTGCCGGTGCCCATAAGCTGGGTGATAACTTCTTCTGTTGCCAATCCACTTTTGGCAGCGCGGCACAGGCGGAATATTTTTCGGCTTTCAGGGCCCGCTTGTGCAAACAGCCGATCAATCCGCGGCGGCAGGCCGGACGCCCCTAAAATACCGGCCTCTTTGGCGATATTCATATAGGTTTCATTACCATAGACGACCGCGCCATCGGCCGTTGTCACCAGCCGCGCATCCACATCGACATCCAGCACATCTTCAGCAATGCCCAACGGATGGAGAATATCCTTGCCCGCCAATTGCACCGCATCGGCCCGTGAAACACCGCGGGCCCGGCGAAACAAAACCCCGGTCAGCAAAAGTGGCGAGAACGCATTGGTCATGCCGCCAATGAGCAACAAAGAGAAGAAGATTAAAATTCCCCCGGAAAGCGTCAGCAGGCTGATCCAATTCGCGCCGCCGGCAAACACCGCATAAAGCAGGCTGATAATAACGGCCAGCACAATCCCCCAGATAATCCACGGGGTCATCACCTCAAGCGCACGACCAAAGGGACCAAGCCCGCCAATGCGCATTTCCGATATATCCTCGCCGGTTCCCAAGCGCCCCCGGCCACTGGTCCGCTTGTCAGGATCATGTTTTTCGCGTTTTGCTTTGCTGGCAATTCGATCAAGCTCTTCGGGCGAAAGGACATCGTCTTCGTCCAGTGCCTGTTTTGGCTTTTCCGCCTGCTTTTCCTTGTCTGCCTCATCTTCAAAAAATTTGTCAAAAGCCTGCTCATCATAGACCGCATCCGGGTCAATCTCTTCCGGCGACAGAAAATCCTCCTCGGACACCTCCTCCAAAACATCCTCAAAGGCCGCATCAAAGCTCTCTTCAGCGCCCGTTTCAAAGCTTTCGCCAAAGGTTTCGGGCGCGACGGAATAGGCATCTTCTTCCTGTTTACCGAAGAATCTGCGGGGCTGTTTTTTTGCACTCATGCTCTTGGCTTTCAACGGATCATCGCCATGTGTTAGTTTGACCCGGCAGGTTGGCGGTGTTCGCCGGATTTTACCAGCGCGAAATACCCCGCCAACATTTCTTTTTGCGGCGCAATACGCCACAACCCGAAGGACCAGATATGGCCGCCAATAAAGCAAACCCTTTACAAAAACCGTCCGCGGGGGCCAGCAAAAAAACTGGCGGCGCGGTTAAATTCGGCCTTGCTCTGGGGTCTGGCGCCGCACGCGGCTGGATTCATGTTGGGGTTTTGCAGGCACTGGATGATCTCGGCATCAAGCCTGATGTCATGGCCGGCTGCTCGGCCGGTGCTCTGGTCGGCGGGGCTTCTTTATTGGGCATTTTGGACGAGTTCAAACAATGGGCCCGCTCTCTAAGTCCGGTCAGCGCTTTGGGGGCTTTTTCTTTCCAAATGGCCCGGGGCGGTCTCATCAATCCCGAAAATGCCTTCAAGGCTTTTCGCGATAATGACCGCCCGATTGAAGATCTTCCCATTCCTTTTGGCGCTGTGGCGACAGATCTGGGCACCGGTCAGGAGGTCTGGCTGACCGAAGGCTCGACCCTGGACGCTGCCCGCGCGTCAAGCGCCATCCCCATGCTCATCCACGCCGCCCCCTGGTCTGATAAAGATGGCGCCCATTGGCTGGTTGACGGGGCACTGACCAATCCGGTGCCGGTCAATCTCGCCCGCGAATTGGGAGCCACCCATGTGCTGGCCATTGATGTCAATCCGATCTCCCGCACCATTGAGCGCTTCAAACCCTCCCCCTCCCATGAGGTCGTCGCCATTGATGACGAAGCCCCCGCAAAACTGCCGGACAATATCCCCGCACCGGTGGCCAAGCTCATTGCCGATACCCAGCGCTTTATAGACCGCCAGCGCAATATGGCCCTGCAACGCCTCCACGCCAAACCGCATTTTTTTGAAACGGCGCTGGCCACAATGGATATTGTGCAGGCGCAAATGGGCGAGGCGCGGGCACAATATCAAAAACCCGATCTGCGCCTGCTGCCCGATGTCAAAGGCCTGACCCCCATGTCCTTTGACAAGCACGAGGAAATGACCCGCGAGGGCTATGATCTGATCATGAATAATCAGGATAAAATCATCCAGCTCATAGAAGGCAAAGCCCCCGCCAACAAGACTCTGGCCGAATAAGCATAGCTGATTACATGGCTTCACACCCCATAATCAAAATAGTTTCCACAGATACTTAATTCTCTTCAATCTTTGCAAGTGCTGATTGACATGCACTTGAGGGGGGTACGCTTAAGGCGTTTGAAAGTATCGGGAGGATAACGGGATGGATGGTATCGATTTTGAGGTCGGTAATTTCGATTATAACGCGCAAGCCATGATCGACTTTGATATGGCCGCCGCGCTGGCAGAATTTGGCGTAAATGACACAATACTCAATGAAACAGCCGCGCTTATGGATGATGCGCTTGGCTCTCTATGGGGCTCCGGCAATACCGCTATGGCGCAATCATCGGGCTTGCCGGATTCGCCTATAGCCATTTATTTGGCGATGGTGAGGCCACTATAAGATTTGGCAATGGCGGCATCATGTTTGAGAATAATCCATTTGTCCGCAACGGCACCGCCTTGACTCTCGGCCAAGCGCAAATTTATTGCGGAAGTAGCAGCGACCCCGTCAACCCCAGGGACCCAAATAGCTCCACCTTGGCTGAGCACGAGCTTCAGCACACAATTCAAAGCAGCTTGCTTGGCCCCTTCTTCCTACCGGCCTATGGTTTAGGGGCGCTGATAACCTTTTTAGGTGGCAACAACCCCCTTGGGCCCAGCAATCCATTGGAAGGCGGTCCCTATGATGATCCACCAACACCTTTTGGCTAATTTGAGAATGGCGCCTTCGGCAATATAGGGTAGGGTTAAAAAATGAAATTCAGATACCGCTATACCCTCTTCGGAAGAGCGGTCTTGCTGATAGCTATCTTATTATTGGCAAGCTGCTCGCGGGGTGTAATTTTCGTCATCTACAACAATACCGGAACAAACATCATCATCACGATGCGGGGATTTCCGGCCACAGATGAATACCCTGCAATAAGAAGCAAAAAATTTGTTCTTGAGGATGGCCAGAAATCTTCGCCTCACGCAATCGCGAACATACGCGGTCCATATACTTTCACATTGACTGCCAAAAATTGCAGCTATGCCTACGACGATCCAGCATGGCAAAAAAAGACCCTTATTGAAGTTGCCGAAGAATATAATATTGAATTTGATTTACCTGCGACATTGATGATCAAAGTGGAGGAAGACTTTTCCCTCCGCCTATTCGCCAAACAACCCCGCAAAAAGATAGAAGACAGCGTTGAATTATTTGAGTGGGGGTTTCCCATGCAGCCACAAGTAACATGCGATGGGGGAAGCGAGAAACAATCTTCGCAAAACTGATTTCGACTGGGCAAATCTGAAATTAAGTCCTAGACTACGCTCCATGCATAATCTCGCCATCACCGCCTCTTTCGCCGCTATCGCCCTGCTGGTCAGCGCCTGCAATCCCCCCGAACCCCCAAAGCCCATTGATCCGGTCATTGGCCCCGACCCAATCGAAAGCGATTTGGCCGAGCGTGATGCCTTTTTCGGTAATATTATGGAATTATGCGGCCATGCCTATGGGGGCCGGGTGGTCAGCACCGATGCCAGCGACAAGGATTTTGCCGAAGCCGATCTCATCCTCCATGTGCGCGATTGCAGCAATGACGAGATCCGCATGCCGTTTCATGTAGCGGATAATCGCTCGCGCACCTTCTTGCTGAGCAAAACCGAAACCGGCCTGCGCCTGCGCCATGATCATCGCCATGAAGATGGCAGCGAAGACGCCATTACCCTTTACGGCGGCAAAACCGCCAATAGCGGCACCAGTTTCCGGCAGGAATTTCCCGCCGATGATTATTCCAAAGAGCTGTTTTTGCGAGAAGGGCTTGATGTTTCGGTGGCCAATATCTGGGCCATGGAAGTTCATCCGGATGATTTCTTCGCCTATGAATTACGCCGTCCCAATCGCTTTTTCCGGGTCGAGTTTGATTTAAGCAATCCCGTGCCCCCGCCACCACCAACATGGGGCGCGCAACCAGTGGCCACGCCATAACAATCCCGACCGAAAAACACACTGTTTTCAGTGTAATAGGCCATTCCCCCCGCACGCCTCCGAACCCCCTTGCGGTTGGGGCAAGGCAATATTCTTGTCAAAATCGCAAAAATGGCAGAGGCCGAATAAAATCACAAACCTCCCCTGCAAGGCGAATTTCCCTCCCGCACAACCACCTAAAGTGTAAGGCCGGGCTGTGTTTCAGCGACAACAGTCCGGCCTGTCGATTACACTTTCGCAACAAACAGAAACCTTGTA
This sequence comes from Parvularculaceae bacterium, assembly GCA_026989615.1. Classification (GTDB taxonomy): domain Bacteria; phylum Pseudomonadota; class Alphaproteobacteria; order Caulobacterales; family Parvularculaceae; genus S012-90. Next base: position 21,527 of record JALSJA010000111.1, read on the forward strand.
TTTATGCTTAATCTGGCATTAACCAAACTAATAACTTATGGGATCACGAATTGCGTCCTTCACGCCTGCCAGAACAATGTCAGGCTTTCCAGAGTGAAAGCGGGGCCAATGGTAAGCGCGCAAATACGCGCATATATGAGGAAAGCCACAAGGGGCAGGCACAGTATAAGCCGCGCCCTTACAATTAAAACTATAGATTATATAAGAGAGAAAACCATGTCACACTCTTTGCGTAAAATCCTTCTCACCACCGCAGCGATTAGCCTGACCGCCCTTCCGGCGCTGGCCCATGCTCAAAGCTCTGTTGATGCCTTGACCGACGAGATCGTCATTGTATCCACCAAGAAAAAGAATGCTGAAAATGTACAGGATGTTCCCCTTTCCGTCAGCGCCTATGGGGATGCCCAGCTCGAAGCGCTGAAAGTGCGCAATCTGGAAAGCCTTGCCTATTCCATGCCGAATGTGTCGCTGGACCAGATCGGTACAGCCAAAGGCATTGCCAATTTCCAAATTCGCGGCCTTGGCATCAACTCTTCCATTCCATCTGTCGACCCAACCGTTGGCGTTT